>DATIJO010000096.1:0-8973 GCA_035478555.1 Chlamydiales bacterium | reverse complement strand
TATTGGACGGTAAATCCCATGCCAACGAGGATATCTACTGCTCTTTTTAGGTGAGCAGAGAGCGGGTGGACTTTGCCTAGGAAAGATCTTCTGCCAGGCAAACTGATATCGATCTTTTCGAGTATTAGTCTGCTATCTCTTTCTTGGATAGAGAGCTTTGTAAATTTTTCATCGATCTGTAGGGTGATCTCCACTTTCAGATCGTTGATAAGTTTGCCAAGCTGGGGTTTGTCTTGAGGGGGGCAATTTTTCAGCTCCTGCATCAGGTTCTGAAGAGGGCCTTTTTTGCCTAAATAGCGGACTCGTATCTGTTCAATCTCTTTAGAATCAGAAACAGATCCCAACTCTTGGTGGAATTGGGACCTGAGGGTATCAATTTGGTTCTGAAGTGCCATGTCCTTAAGCAGCTAAAGCGCTTTTAGCGGAACTTGCGATCTGGTTAAATACTAACATGTCCTTGATAGCAAGTTCAGATAGCATTTTGCGGTTGATGAGGATGCCGGCTTTTTTTAAGCCGAATATTAGCTTGCTATAAGAGAGACCATTGATCCTCGCAGCAACAGAAATACGTTGGATCCAGAGTTCACGGAAGTTACGTTTTTTCTGTTTGCGATGCTCATAGCTGAAGCTGAGCGCGGACATTACAGCGTCCTGCGTTAAGCGAAGGTGGTTTTTTCTATCGCCTACGAAACCTTTCGCGCGCTTATAGAGCCTTTTTCTTCTTTTTCTAAAGGCAACAGCATTCGTTGACCTTGTCATGTTTCACGTCCTTATTTATTCAGTTTAGCGCCCATCATCTTTGCCATGGTTCTTACCTGAGTGCTGTCGACAAGGGTATTTTTTCTAATGCGTCTTTTGCGATTAGGTCTTTTTCTTGTCATATGCTTTCTTTTGGCAGCGTGGGTTCTTTTTAATTTTAACTTTTTTCCGCCCGTTCTTTTAAAACGGCTAGCAACTGCTCTGCGGGTTTTCATTTTCGGCACGGTTACTCTCCTTGTGCTACTGGCTTTGGTTCAGCTTTCGCTCTTTTACCAACTGGGTTTAACACGGTAGTAAGAGATTTCCCCATTTGCTTGAGAGGCAGCTCGCAAGCCGCGCAATCTGCAAGGTCCTCGCAAAATTTCTTGATGACCTTTTCTCCAAGCTCCATGTGGAGCATTTCTCTTCCTCTAAATACACATGTAATTCTTACTTTATGTCCTTTACCGAGGAACTCCCTTGCATGCTTTATTTTTGTCTGCAGGTCGTGAACATCGATATTGGGCTTAAGCTTTATCTCTTTAACTTTTACCTGGTGCTGGGCCTTGCGACCTTCCTTTTCCTTTTTCGCTTGATGGTAGCGGAGTTTGCCGTAATCAATAATCTTACAAACCGGCGGTTTCGCGCTAGGAGCGATTTCTACAAGATCTTTTCCCTCTTGTTCGGCCATCGCGATCGCCTCTCTCGGTGTCATCACACCCAATTGAGAGCCATCTTCTCCGATCACTCGTATTTTGTCTGCTCGAATTTCTCTATTTATCCTCAAGGCTTTTCCCTATTTAATGTTGATAAACTCTAACAAAATTTAGCAATTCCTTCAATTGCTTTAAAAGTATAGCATGATAAGGAGTTATTAATTGCCTAGCAAAACTTTTTTACACATGGGATATAGTTGACTCGAACAACTGACCTCCACGATGTCAACGTGGCGCTCTAACCAACTGAGCTAATACCCCAATAAAAACTTAAAGAATTTTACGTAAACCTCGATTCTATAGCAAGATGAAACCAACGGCCCACTTAGATCTCGCCCATAAATATTGGAAAGATTTTTTGAAAAAAGAGGATACCGCCATCGACGCCACCTGCGGAAATGGGCATGATTCTCTAGTCTTAGCCCAAATCGTAAGTCATGGACATCTATTCTGTTACGATATCCAAGAGAAGGCTATCCAGGAGACAAAACAAAGGCTAGAAGGTCTATCCTCCAAGGTAGTCTTTTTTCAAAAATCTCATACTGATTTTTCTGATATTTCCCAGCCAATTCGACTGATCGTCTATAACCTTGGTTACCTTCCCCTATCGGATAAGACCATCACTACCAGGACGGATACTACCCTGATCAGTGTTAAGTCTGCTCTAGATAAAATCGCTTCAGGTGGGGCGGTCAGTATTACCTGCTACCCTGGCCATGAAGAGGGAGAAAAGGAGGAAAAAGCTCTTTTAGAGATCTTACGGGCCCTTCCAACATCCTACTCCATTTGCTATCATCAATGGCCTAACCGACCTAAATCCCCGAGTCTATTCTGGGTGAGAAAATCAACGATAAAATGATGTGAAGGATATGAAGGATGGGATAAAAAAATAATAATTTCCATCATTCTTATCCTTAATATCGTTATATCGTTGAATTTTTGAATAAATACTGCTCTTGCAATAATACTTCATCTTGCTCTTCTTCAAATCCTAGGATCTTTCTGACCTCGCCCATAATGAAAAAACTGCCCGTTACCACAAGAAGATCTTCCTGTTTCATTGCCTTTGCCAGCTCTTCTTCTAAACGATTAGAGGAAGAGAAAGCATGAAACCCCATTTCTAATAGATGGGCTTCAATCATGCCAATGGACCCTAGCCTTGCATGATTGGTTGTAGCCAGATGGATATGCTTAGCAAAGGGAATGATCTCTCTTAGGCAGCCTGGAATATCTTTATCTGCAGAAAGCGCAATAAAAAAACGGTAAGTTGTTCCGGGATAGTAAAATTGTAAAGCAGCAATGAGCTTTTGAAAGGCTGAGGGGTTATGGGCTACATCCAAAATCACATTTTTATCGGGTATCTTCTCAAAACGGCAGGAGGGCCTATACTCCATGGCTTTTAGAATTTCTTTTTGGCCCGCAGGAAGTAGAGAGAGAGCCTTTTTAGCAGTTTCCTGGTTTTCAAAATCGTAGAAGGGATGTCCAGAAGGAGCGGTTTTAAATAGAGGTGCATTCTTCTCTTTAGCGATTTGATGGATCACTTCAAAATCCGATTTTGGACCGATCACTACAGGTACGCCTTCTTTGATGATCCCAGCTTTTTCAAAAGCAATCTGTTCAAGCGTTGATCCCAAGATATGGGTATGGTCCCACCCAATAGAGGTGATCACACTTAAGATGGGTTTTATCATGTTGGTGGTATCCAGTCTTCCACCAAGCCCTACTTCAATGACAGCATAGTCTACTTCAAGTTCTGCAAAATAAAGAAAGGCTACAAAAGTTGTGATCTCAAAAAAGGTAAGTGAAATCTTTAGCTCATCGATTGCATGGAAAAGATAATGTAAGTAGCGGAGAAAATCTTGCTTTGAGATTACTTTTCCATTTACCTGGATCCTTTCCCGAAAAGAAGAAAGATGAGGCGAGGTATAAAGGCCCGTCTTATAGCCAGAGAACTCCAAGGCTTTAGCGATTTTTAAAGAAACCGAACCTTTGCCGTTGGTTCCCGCTACATGAATAGATGTAAATAAAAGATCAGGGTTTCCTAATTTCTGGCGAAAAAGAAGGGCGTTTTTTAAATCTCTTTCCCTGTTTTTCTGAAGGGTAAGGTCATATAGTCTTTGCAGCGGATTCATAAATTCTAAAAAACGTTTCCTCTCCAACCCAAGAACAGCCAAGAGGAATATAGGGCTTCATTGCCCCGTGGAAATCAGAGCCGCCTGTGGCCAGCCAGCTTTTTTCTTTGGCTATCCCTACCCATCTCTTTTCTTGTTCGGGCCCGAGCTTAGCATAATAGCACTCCAGCCCATCAAAAGGCATCTCTAAAAGATCTTTCACAATCCTGTTATGGGTGATGAAATGGGGATGGGCAAGGACTGCTTTGCCTTTTGCCATGTGGATCTGCTGGATCGCATCCATTGGCGAAAATTTATTTCCGGGAACAAAGCAGGGCCCTCCATCTTTTAAAAAACGTTGGAAAGCCTCTTGAATAGAGCCCACATATTTTTTTTCTACCATTAGATAGGCAATATGGGCCCTCCCTAAGATTTTAGGAATTTTCTCTTTTTCCCTGAGAGCAAGAAGCTCTTCTTCATAGATGGGCATCTTATGCTCTTGCAGTTTCAGCAAAATGCCTCTGTTTCGTTCATTTCTTCTTTCTTGGATCTCTGTTAGGAAGGACCTAAAAAGTTGAGATTTTAGATCAATCCCATAAGCCAGAATATGAATATCATGTTCTCGATGACGAGTGGAGACCTCTGATCCCGCAAGAAGAAGGACCTCCCTTTTCTTTGCTTCATGAAACAGCTCTTCTGAATAGGCATCGATGGTATCGTGATCAGTAATGGACAATCCTTGCAGCCCAATCTTGACTGCCTCGTCCAGCAGTTCTATAGGAGTAAACGATCCATCTGAAAAAGTGGAATGGGTATGTAGATCGGCGCGGAAGGTCATAAATAGGGGATATAACGGATTTCCATTTCTAACAAAACTTCTTTCTTTGCGTAGATAGTATTTTGAATATGCTGAATTAAAGAAAGAACATCTTTTGAAGTAGCATTCCCAGTATTTACTATAAAATTAGCATGGATGGGAGAGACTTCAGCCCCGCCGATCTTATAGCCTTTTAACCCGCAGGCATCAATTAGATACCCTGCGGACAAGTTTACTGGATTTCGAAAAACACAGCCCGCACTTTTATCTTGCAAAGGCTGGGTCTTCTTTCTTCTGTCAATCAGGGCAAGCTGCGTCTCTCTTGCTTTTTCTCCCTGCTTACATTCAAAAGTGGCAGAAAGAATGGCCCCATTCATTTTTTGAAACGAGGAGATGCGGTAGGAAAACTGGATTTCTTCCCTAAGAAAATGCTTTTCTTCACCGCTAAAGAAAAGATAATGTACGCTTACTAAAGTGTCTTTAGTTTCCTGGTCATTGGCGCCTGCGTTCATATAGACTGCCCCGCCTACACTTGCGGGAATACCCGCTGCAAATTCTAATCCTGTAAGACCAAGTTTTGAAACCTTTCCACCTAACAGAGAAAAACTATATCCCGCTCCTGCAGTAATTTTATTTCCTTGAACTTCAAAAAAATCGATCTTGTTGTGGACCACTAGACCATCAAAGCCCCTATCATCAAAAAGACAGTTGGAGCCTTTCCCCAAGATAAAAACAGGCAAACCTTCTTTTTTTGCAAATTGAAAGGCTTCCTGCATCTCTTCAATTGAATGGACAATAAGATAAAACTTAGCCTCTCCCCCGATACCAAAGGTAGAGAGTTCAGACAGACGCTTGGACTTCTGCAGATTGAAGATACTTTTCTTTATAGATTCCATCTAAAATCGCGTTGATGAAATGGGCGCTCTCCCGAGTGCCAAACTTTCGGCAAAGCCGTACCGCTTCATGAATGGCGACCTTCGGGGGAATGCCCGGATCATGGATTAATTCAAATAATCCCAGACGGAGCACATTTCTTTCTACTCTTGATATGCGGTTGAAATCATAGGCCATGCTCTTTTTTGCGATCAATTCATCCATTGTTGGTGTATGTTCCGAGATAGCAGCAGCCCTATCAGACGCAAGCTTGATCGCCTTTTTCGTTGCCTTGAGAACAGGCATCAAAAAAGAGACAACCTCATCCTTCTCCTCGCATCCAAAATCTGATGCATAGAGGATCTGAAAAACAATTTCTCGAAATTTTTGCTGTGGTAGTGACATAGGGAGACAATATAGCATGACAACACGAAAAGATAAAACTCAAAAGGAATTTACAGTAAAAAATTTATTCTAACTCGCTGCGCAACATCCAAGCGGCTTTCTCGTGAATGCCTAACCTCTTGATCATCAGGTCTGCGCTCATTTCATCATGAAGCTTCTGCCATTTGGTTATCATAGGACGATAGGTCTTGGAGATGTATTCATGACCCTTTAAAAGCCTCTTCACCATTTCAGAAATAGAAACTTTTTTATTTTCATCAGGGATCTTTGTTCTCTTCTTAAAGGCTGAAAAAGAGGCTTCCGCATAAAAACCAAGCGCCCTGATCCTCTCTGCAATCTCATCCACTGCATCGGCAAGATCCTCATATTGCTTTTCAAAAAGAAGATGCAAAGAAAAGAACTCTTTTCCTGTGAGATTCCAATGGAAGTTCTGCGTCTTTAAATAAAGCGCATAGGTATCGGCTAGAAAATCAGTCAGCTCTTCTGCCACTGCCTTCAACTCCTTATCAGTCATTCCTAAATTGGGTTTCATACCTAGTCTCCTTTTTTTCACATATTGTCTGAAAATGAATAGAAGTATATTAATATTTTTATTTACCATACTTTGCCCATGTTAGGAATTTTTTTAGACACAGAGACAAATGGTCTCGATCCTTACAACCATCGATCGCTAGAGATCGCAATCCAAATTGTGGATCTCTATACAGGCGAAGTAAAGAGCAGCTTTGAAAGCTTGATCCATCAGGACATCGAAATATGGAAAAAAAGCGATCTGGAAAGTCTCCGTGTGAATGGATTTACCTATGATATCGTTTCTAAAGGCAAGCCTGAAAAGACAATCGGCGATGAAATAATCGCCCTCTTTACCGGGTTGAAGATCAAAAGAAATGAAGCTGTCTATATCTGCCAAAACCCCTCTTTTGACCGCGCTTTTTTTTCTCAGATTGTTCCTATCCCTACTCAAGAACTCTTAAGATGGCCCTATCACTGGTTAGATCTTGCCTCAATGTACTGGGCCGATTCTATGAACAGAGCAAAAAAAGAAAAGAAGCCCTTTCCTTGGGAATCAGGTTTTTCTAAAGACTTGATTGCCATGAACTATTCTCTTCCGATAGAAAACCGACCTCACAGAGCAATGAACGGCGTCCGCCATCTCATTCTCTGCTATGAAGCAGTAGTTGGATTTCCCTTTAAAAAATAACGAAAGCACCTTAAACTATATAATTTTTATTTGAGGTGTCTTATGACAATTGGTGTTTTTAGATCTCAAATTGCGCAGTGTTATGTGACTAGAAATAGTCCGCGCTATACTGCAGAAGATGACTACCTAATCTATGTAAACGAAATAAGAGCCATTAAAAATCTCGTAAATGCAAGAAGGAAGGAATATGGAAGTGATATTTCAGGCTTTGGGAAAATTTTTTCCATGGAAAGGGAGTATTTTGAAAAAATATTGCAAGACTTCGGAAGAGATTTCAAAGAATTTAGCATCAACCTAGCTCATGTAATCAAAACACACACATCAGAGGAAGCAAGTGCACAAATTGTAAAGATGCTTGATTCAAACACTTTCTCTTTAGAGGCTGCCCAGCGTGTTTTTGTGGATATTAGAGCGGTTTTTTCAAGCTTTGCAATTCTCTATCGCACGGATTTGCAATTTCCTCAGTTTCCATTGAGACATCATGTATATGATCATGTGCATACTGCTGTGAAGAATTTAAACGTCGAGACAAAAAAGCAGCCTAAATTACTTGCGGATTCTCTTTGTCTTCCTATTCCTGGTGTAAACCAAGAAAAGCTCCCTGGAATCACTGTAGACACTCCGGACATTTCTATTATGGTAGATGTGGTAAAAGAGGCATTAAAAGGAATTTGTTCTGAATTTAGACAAAGAGTGAGCTGTCTTTCAAAAGAAACTCCTGCAAAAGATGACATTCTTTTGCAAAATTTAAACATCCGCTACAAGACAATACTTCAGAGAATTTTATCAAATTCTCATGCCTTTGATAGTAGGTATTTAGGCCTTCGCTTTCTAATCCAATATATTCCTCCTGAATCCCATGGAACTTTTTTAGTAAGTTACACACCCATGTCTCAAGAATTCCACGAATATGCAGCGGATGCTTTAGACAAGAGCACTTAGATCCTCTTGATGAAATAACATCCGATCCCTAAGCTATCCTATCTTTTTATTTAGGTTCCCATGGCGGTTCATGCACTAGAGTCAGCTCAATCGACACTTGATTACGTTGTTGCAATGAGAAAAAAACATCCCTATGAAAGAAGAGATATGGACTATCACCTGAGTATACAGGAAAGGCAAGCTGCTGCTGCATTTGTAGATCATGGATTTATAGAAGAAGGATCTGTGATTGATAAGCTAGGGGGTATTTTTACAAATCTTCAAAAGTCTCATAGGAAACGATATGGTACTTTTGATGCTACCTACGATTTTACCCATACACTTGCTGATGTAATTAAGAAGAAAACAATCAAGGAGGGAACAAGACAAATTATTGTAATGGTTGGATCCCCTGAACCTGCATTTTGTGCAACAGCCGATAAGGTTTTAGATGAGATGAGAAGTGTTCTTAGCGACATGCAGAATATATTTGGTAGAGAATATTTCAAATCCCCAGAGAGCACACAATTTCCTTCGAAACCATTCAATAGAGATCTTGTGTTAAAAGCGGTAGATGATTTTAAGAGTAAAACGTGTGAGCAAGCTAAGCTACTAGCTGATAGTTTATGCCTTCCGATAGTAGGGGTAAATGAAGAAATGCTGCCTGGAGTCTTAGTACAGGAACCAACAACTGAAAAAGTAGCTGCAGCCGTTCATGGCACATTATCCAGAATAGCCTCTGAATTTCACCGAAGAAAGGCTCTTCTTAAAATACACGATCTCACTGATGTTTTAGATGACTCCTCCTCTTTTTCAAAAACCCTTCTAAGGCATCGTTTAGAGAACTTGAAAATAAGATATAATACTATCCTTCGAAGGATCTTTATTTTTGTGGATGACTTAGCATCTCAGCGCAACTGTGTTGCTTTCCTTTTAAGAAATACTGATTGCTTTCCTTGGGACATGCCTTACGGAGGTGTATCTACTCCTTCTGTTGCCTATTGGGCGTTCCATCTGAGAAGTATAGGTGAATATCCCTGTGAAGAACCATCTATTGGTTATATCCCCATCACTAAGGCATTCCGTGACTTTCCACCTAAGGATTTAGATTTAAAAGGATAGTTGTATGTCAATTTTCTTAAAATTAGCGTCGGAACTTCAAACTCGCATCAGTTCTTTGACAGAGCCAAT
>DATIJO010000095.1:0-15520 GCA_035478555.1 Chlamydiales bacterium | reverse complement strand
GTTGATAAATCGAGTCGCACACTGTTCTTCCAAAGATACGGTCTTTTAATTGAAGAAGCTCTTCTTGACCTTGTTTGATCGCGGCAACTTCAATACCATTTAATGTTCAGCAATCTTCTTCGGTGATGATCACGTCTTGGGAAACGTCAACGAGACGGCGTGTAAGGTATCCTGAGTCTGCTGTTTTCAAGGCAGTGTCCGCAAGACCTTTACGAGCTCCGTGCGTAGAGATGAAATACTCCAATACGGTCAATCCTTCACGGAAGGATGCAGTGATTGGAGATTCGATAATCTCGCCGGATGGTTTCGCCATCAATCCGCGGAGAGCTCCCAGCTGTTTTACCTGAGATCTGTTACCGCGCGCTCCCGAATCCATCATGAGATAGAGAGGATTGAGCTCGCCATCTTTAACTTCAACTAAGAGTTTGAACAGCTCATCAGAGAGATAATCGGTTGTTTCCGTCCAAATACTGATGATCTTAGATTTTCTTTCGCCATCGGTGATAATACCTTCTTCGTACTGCTTTTTCACTTTAAGAGCGCGTTTATGGGCCTCTTCAATAATCTTTTTCTTATTGGGAGGGATGCAAACGTCGGTGATACCCATGGACATTGCGGCTTTGGTAGCATGAGAGAATCCAAGAGCTTTCATATTATCGAGGAATTGGACAGTAGCTTCCAGCCCTACTTTTTTATTGCACTCCAACACAAGTTCAGAGAGTCTCTTTTTACGGAGAGCGTAGTTTTGGAAACCTAGCTCCTTAGGCACGATTGTATTGAAAATAACTCTGCCCGGAGTGGTCTCGATAATCCCTCTATCGAGTTTGACTTTGATCTTCTCGTGGATAAACATCCCTCTTCCAAGATCGTCTCTTCGATGCTCTTTCCCTTTTTCAGCTTCAAACCAGTTATAGCTTCCGCTTGCGCTTAGAGCAACAAGAACCTCTTCCTGGCTGCTGAAGACCTTGGTCTTTCTCTTTTTCTCTTCTGCAGTCACAATAGGATCATGCATTAAGTAGTAGAGACCTAAGATCATATCCTGAGTCGGAACCGCAACAGGCTTGCCTGACGATGGCAAGAAGATATTATCTGGCGCCATCATCAGAAGTTTTGCCTCTAACTGAGCTTCAATAGATAGAGGAACGTGCACCGCCATCTGGTCACCGTCAAAGTCCGCGTTGAACGCAGGAGTTACCAGAGGATGGATACGGATCGCTTTACCTTCGATCAATACAGGTTCAAATGCCTGAATCCCTAATCTGTGAAGAGTGGGAGCGCGGTTGAGAAGCACCGGATGGCCTTTGATGATCTCATCCAGAACGTCCCATACTTCAGGAGCCTGCTTTTGGATCATCTTCTTAGCACTGCGGATCGTATACACATAGCCTAGATCTTTCAGTCTTTTCACAATGAAAGGCTCAAAAAGCTCGAGGGCCATCTGTTTTGGGAGACCGCACTGGTTAAACCTAAGCTCAGGGCCAACCACGATGACCGATCTTCCTGAATAGTCAACACGTTTTCCAAGCAAGTTTTGACGGAATCTACCCTGCTTTCCTTTGAGCATCTCAGAGAGCGCTTTCAGGGGCCTATTGCCAGCTCCCATGACAGGGTGGCCATGGCGGCCATTGTCAAAGAGGGCATCCACCGCTTCTTGGAGCATCCTTTTTTCGTTGCGGATGATCACATCGGGTGTTTTGAGTTTGAGAATAGACTTTAAGCGGTTGTTCCTATTGATTACTCTTCGATAGAGATCGTTAAGATCCGATGTAGCAAAACGGCCGCCGTCTAAGGGCACTAAAGGACGAAGGTCAGGTGGAATGACAGGTACGCTGCCAAGCACCATCCAATCCGCTTTATTCGGAGAGGAGGCAAAACCTTCGATGATCTTTAATCGCTTAGCAAGCTTCATACGAGCTTGCATCGACTTGGTCTTACGAAGCTTTTCTTTTAAATCGATCACCAAAGCTGAGAGATCTTCGCTTTGTAAAAGAGAAGCAATCGCTTCGCCGCCCATTTTAGCTACGAATGCATCGGTGCCCCATTTTTCTTGGGCTTCACGGAATTCGTTATCATTCAATAGCTGCTTTCTTTCGAGCTCTGTACGGCCTGGGTCGGTAACAATGTATTCTTCGTAGTAGATGACGCGTTCCAGTTCGGATGTAGAAAGCCCCAAAATGTTGCCAATACGGGAAGGCATAGTTTTGAAAAACCAGATATGGACCACAGGAACAGCTAGATCAATGTGGGCCATTCTCTCTCTACGAACCTTAGAAAGGGTTACTTCAACACCGCAGCGGTCGCAGACTATTCCTTTATGTTTGATCTTCTTGTACTTACCGCAAGCACACTCCCAATCACGGGTAGGGCCGAAGATCTTCTCGCAGAAAAGGCCTCCCTTTTCCGGTTTAAAGGTACGGTAGTTAATAGTCTCGGGCTTTTTAATTTCGCCGCGCGACCACGTATTTTTAATCACATCTGCAGATGCAATCTTAATCGTGATCTTATCAAACTGAGAATCTTTCAATTCCTCATCAAGCATGGATCTCCTACGAGGTAAATAATTTTATTACTCTTCTACGCTTTCTGTCCTTACATCAAGACAGAGGCCCTGCATCTCTTTCACTAGTACGTTGAAGGATTCAGGCGTTCCAGCATTTAATATATTTTCTCCTTTGACGATAGACTCATAAATACGTGTTCTTCCTTGTACGTCATCGGATTTTACAGTAAGCATTTCTTGGAGAAGATGGGCAGCGCCATAAGCTTCCAATGCCCAAACTTCCATCTCACCAAAACGCTGGCCCCCTCTTTGTGCCTTACCGCCAAGAGGCTGCTGGGTCACAAGCGAGTATGGTCCAATAGATCTGGCATGGATCTTGTCCGCAACAAGGTGGCTGAGTTTCAGCATATAGATATAGCCTACTACTACGCGGTTATCGAAACGCTCACCTGTTCTTCCATCATAAAGCCTTAATTTTCCATCTTCAGAAATGCGCTCTTGTTTCATCATCTCCCAGATCTTAGACTCAGGGAAACCTTCGAACACAGGAGACTTCACATAGATACCTGCTTTTCTAGCCACATATCCTAAGTGGGTCTCTAATAACTGTCCCATGTTCATACGGGAAGGTACGCCAAGGGGGTTCAAGATGATCTCAATGGTATCGCCATTTTCCAAATAGGGCATATCGGCATCGGGCACTAGTTTTGACACAACGCCTTTATTTCCGTGGCGTCCTGCCATTTTATCGCCGACTTGAAGTTTGCGTTTTGTAGCCACATACACTTTCACCTGTCTAATCACGCCAGGATCTAGCTCTGTGTCCCCTTTTCGCATGTATTCAATCTCGGCTTTATGGGTAGTTTGAAGCGCCAAGAGGTTGTGCTCATAATCGCGGAAGATCTTTTTGAGCTCATTGTACAGCTCATTTTCGCCCATCATCAGATCTTCAGCTTTTTCGCTTTCTAGAAGCTCAAGCATGTCCTGGGTGATCTCTTCCCCTTCTGGTAGAATGACCTCGCCTGTCTTACGGTGTAAGATGGCTGAAGGCGCTTTTTCATTGAGAAGGAGGGCGCCAAGCTTTTCATGGAGCTCCATCTGAAGCTCTGACTCTTTTTGCTTATAATCGACATGGATGTCTTTGATGCGGCTTGCTTCTTCCACAAGCTCATCATCCGTTTTAGAAAGTCGATCTCTTCTAGAGAAGACCTTCACATCCATTACAATCCCTTCAGTGCCAGGAGGCGCAGTTAAAGAGGCGTCCTTCACATCGGCTGCTTTCTCGCCGAAAATAGCACGGAGAAGCCTCTCTTCCGGGGAGAGTTCTGTTTCCGATTTTGGAGTGATCTTTCCAATCAAGATATCGCCTGGCTTTACATCAGCACCGATTCGGATAATGCCGTCTTCGCCAAGATTAGCCAGCGCTTCTTCAGAAACATTGGGAATATCTCTGGTGATCTCTTCCTTTCCTAGTTTCGTATCACGCGCAGTAAGCTCAAACTCTTCCAAGTAGATCGAAGTATATGTGTCTTCCTTGATGAGTTTTTCAGAGATAATGATCGCGTCTTCGTAGTTATATCCACACCAGGGCATAAAGGCTACAAGGACGTTCTTTCCTAAAGCAAGCTCCCCGTTTTGCGTTGCAGGTCCGTCTGCAATAATATCTCCAGCCCTGATCTTTTCGCCAACATGGCAAAGAGGCGTTTGATTAATGCAGGTCCCTGCGTTTGACCTCATGAACTTCTTTAAGAAGTAGGTCTTTTTGTTGAGAGGGTTATCTTTAGAAGCGACAACGATTTTAAAACCGTCAACAAATTCTATTGTACCATCTTCATCTGCTACGATTACAGCTCCCGAGTCGCGGGCTGTTTTTAACTCGAGCCCTGTTCCTACAATAGGGGATTCAGGACGAAGTAGTGGCACTGCTTGCCTTTGCATGTTTGAACCCATGAGAGCGCGGTTAGCGTCGTCATGTTCCAGGAAGGGTATTAATCCCGCTACAATGGAGACCAACTGCTTGGATGAAACGTCCATATGGGTAACAGTAGAAGTGTCCACTTCTAACGGTTCTCCTTTGTGTCTTCCCCAGCAGATATTGTCTACAAACATATTGTGTTCATCTAATGGAGCAGATGCCTGTGCGATCACATACGCTTCTTCTTGGTCGGCTGTCATGTATTCGATCTCATCGGTAACTACGCCGTCTCTTACAATACGGTAGGGAGTTTCGATAAATCCAAATTCGTTGATCTTAGCGAAAGTGGAAAGAGAGGTAATTAGACCGATGTTTGGACCTTCAGGAGTTTCGATCGGGCAGATCCTTCCGTAGTGGGAAGAATGGACGTCCCTTACTTCAAAGCCTGCTCTTTCACGGTTCAGACCTCCTGGCCCCAAGCAAGATAGACGGCGCTTATGGGTAAGCTCCGATATGGGGTTAGTCTGATCCATGAATTGAGAAAGTTGCGATCTTCCGAAAAAGTCTTTAAGAACACCTGCTAAACCTTTCGCAGAAACGATCTTACCGGGTGTCATTGTATCTGATGAAAAATCAAAGAGGTTCATTCTTTCTTTGATAATCTTTTCCATACGGGCAAGTCCAATGCGGCACTGGTTTTGAATCAACTCGCCGACAGATCGTACACGTCTATTACCTAAATGGTCGATATCATCAGTTGAAGCATGCTCATCGCCCAATCTCAAACGGATTAAATATTTCACAGCAGCAACGATATCTTCCTTGCGAATAGTCACTTGTGCAAGTTCTTCGTCGCCAATCCCTAAATTGAGTTTACGGTTCAGTTTGTATCTGCCGACTTTTCCTAAATTATAGCGTTTTGGATCGAAGAAAAGACGCATAATGGTCGATCTAGCATTGGAAAGAGTCGCAGGTTCGCCTGGACGGATCTTGCGATAAAAATCCTTTAACGCTGATTCATAGGAATCGGTAGGATCTTTAGCAAGCATCTTGATAATGGGATGGGTCTCATCGGCATTTTCAGCGATGCGGATCGCTTGGACATTTTCATCCAGCATTCTTTTGAGCATTGCAGTAGTTAGCTTTTCACCGGCTTTACCAAAAATAAGACCTGTGGCCTCATCTACTACGTCTTCAGCAAGGATTTTTCCGACTAATTTTACAAAATCTTTCTCTGTCTTGATCTTAATCTTTTGAGTTTCGAAAAATTCTTCAATGATATCCGCGTCTGTGGAGTAACCCAAAGTTCTGATAAAAGAGGTACCAAGAATTTTTCTTCTTCTTTTCTTTCTGTCGATATAGACGTAGATCATATCGTTGATATCGAAAGAGGCCTCTAGCCAGCTTCCACGATAAGGGATAATACGAAAAGAGTAGAGGATATTTCCTTTGGAATGTCTTTCTTGTTCGTAAGATATTCCAGGAGAACGGTGCAGCTGAGATACGATCACGCGCTCAGCACCATTAACGATAAATGTACCTTCAATGGTCATGATGGGGATAGTGCCCATATAGACTTCTTCTTCTTTGATACCGGTTTCATCAGTGAGGCGGAATTTTACTTTCAAAGTTACGTTATAAGTAATGCCTCTGCGGATGCACTCTTCAGGGGTATATTTGGGTAGCCCAAGATTATAGGAGAGAAATTCTAAAACTGTTTTTTCGTCATAAGATTTAATAGGAAAAATTTCATTGAACACTTCTTGCAGGCCAATGTTTTCCCTTTCATGAGGTAGGAGATGCAGTTGTAAAAACTGGGTGTAGGATTTAATTTGAATCTCAATAAGATTTGGAAGATCAATGATCTCCTCTTTCTGCTTGAAACTCATCCTTTGAGGCGGCTTTCTTTGCATCTTGTCTCCATATTAATTTGTTTAAAAGCACAGGAAGAGCAGTAAGCCAAAAGTTCATTTTGGCTTCTGCTCTTAACTAATTATCAATACTAAGATCTTACAGACCTTTTAAAGTTACTTTTCCACCGGCTGTAGAGACCTTTTTGGAGATATCTTCAGCTTCTGCTTTTGGGCAAGTTTCTTTAAGTACTTTAGGTGCGGCTTCTACGAGATCTTTTGCTTCTTTCAATCCGAGACCAGTAATTTCGCGCACAACTTTGATTACGCCAATTTTCTTATCATTGGGTACTTCTTCTAAAGTCACTTTAAAATCTGTTGACTCAGATGCTGCTGCTGCTGGAGCTGCTCCGCCTGCTGCTGCTGGAGCTGCCACTGCTACTGCTGCAGCTGCTGCTTTTACGCCCCATTTATCTTCCAAGGCAGTCTTCAGCTTGGCCATATCAAGGACTGAGAGCTGGCTTAGAATATCTACAATTTCTTCAATATTATGCTGTTTATTCACGATTCTTACCTCATTCAAAATACAATAGTTTATTTAACTTCTTCTGTCTGTGATTTATTTTCCAAGCAGTACATCACGCTTGTTAAGAGGCTTTGGATCACAGATAGAGTTTGACTCATTGGAGCCTCCAATAGGCCCAAAAATTGTGCTCTCATCTCTGGCATGCTTGGCAATTCAGAGAGAGCTTTAACATCTTTCGCAGAATAGAGCTTGCCCTCGATATGTCCTACTAGGATCTCTAAGGCAGCTACTTCATTCTCTTCAGCAAATTTATATACAAGTTTGGTTGCTTCTAAAGGATCTTTCTCGGAATAGACTACTCCAATATTTCCTTGTAGAGCATCACTTGAAATTGCAATGCCGCATTTTTCTGCTGCTTTTTGCAGAACTCTTTTCTTAACAATTTGAAAGCTTGCTCCGGCATTTGCTAACTGAGAGCGAAACTTCCAGGACATGTTCGGTTCAATGTTGCCATATTTAGCAATCAATAACGCTTTTGCGCCTTCGATATTCTCTTGGATTTCATCTAATAGAAATTGTTTTTCTTTTCTCATAGGTCACACATCTTTTTTAAGCTAAGGCGCTAGCATCGATTTTTAAACCGGGGCCCATCGTAATTGAGAGAACAAAATTCCTCACAAAAGAGCCTTTTGCTGATGCTGGCCTTGAACGCACCAACGCCTGATAAAAAGTTTTAATATTTTCTTCGAGAGATTTTACATCAAAAGAGATTTTTCCAACGGCATTATTTATTAAGCCGAGCTTGTCCATTTTGAATTCAATCTTACCCGCTTTTAACTCCTGGATTGCCTTTGCGACATCATTCGTCACCGTGCCGGCTTTAGGAGTTGGCATTAAGCCTTTAGGACCTAAGACCTTACCTAATTTTCCGACCTCTCTCATCATCTCAGGAGTAGAGATAACTGCGCTAAAATCGGTCCAGCCATCTTTTACCTTCTCTAAAAGCTCGTCAGCTCCTGCATAGTCAGCACCCGCTGCGAGAGCTTCTTTGGCTTTCTCACCTTTGGCGAATACGATGATCACAGATTTTTTACCTGTTCCAAAGGGCAGAGATACTGTGCCGCGGACCATTTGTTCCGATTTTTTAGGATCAACACCGATCTTGAGCGATACATTTACGGATTGATCAAATTTTAATGGAGGGCAGTTTTTTAATATTTCCAGGGCTTCTTCTAGCTTGTATATTTTACCTGGAACTACCATCTTATCGATGGCTTTCATTCTTTTAGATCTATGTGTCATATTCTCTTAGCCTCCCTGACCCGCATCTACTATATCCACGCCCATTGAACGAGCTGTGCCCATTACGAGTCTCAGCGCGGCTTCTTTAGAAGCAACACGCAGGTCGGGTTCCTTCTTTTTTGCGATCTCTTGCACTTGGGCCATTGTAAGTTTTCCTACTTTATCACGATTAGGGACCCCAGATCCGGACTCAATTCCAAGAGCTTTCAAAATCATTTGAGAAACAGGGGGCTGTTTCGTTTCAAAAGTAAATGTTTTATCTACATAAACGTTGATAATAACAGGTAATACATCGCCTGCCTTATCAGCTGTTTTTGCGTTAAATTCCTTGCAAAACGCCATTATATTCACTCCGGCTGAACCCAAAGCAGGTCCAATTGGAGGAGCCGGATTTGCTTTTCCGGCAGGAATTTGCAATTTAATTGTTTTCGCTAACTTTTTTGCCATTTTTCATCATCCTTTACTCTAAAGAAACGGGTAGTGCGAATATTCTATAGAGGCATGAACTTACGTTCTTAGTCTTCGGTTTCCCCGGTATATTGTTCAACTTGCCAAAATTCCAAATCATCTACGCGTGTGTCCCTACCAAAGATAGAAACTAAAACACTCAGCCTTCCTTTTTCGTGGAAGACTTCTGTGACTGTTCCTACAAAGTTGACAAAGACGCCGTCAGTAATTTTAACTTTATCGCCCACTTCAAACTTATGTTTTTGGACGACACCTTTTTTCTTCTCTTCTAGCTCGCGGAGGATCTCATTCACTTCATTATCTGATAAAGAGGTAGGTTTTTCCCCGCCTAAAAAATCAAGCACTCCGGAGCAATTTTTAACATAGGACCAGGATTCGTCATTCAAATCCATTTTCACTAGAAGATATCCCGGCCATAACTTCTTTTCGCTGATCTTTTGCTGTCCCTTTTTCACTTCAGAAACATTCTCAGTAGGGATAAGCACCTGTTCGATCCATTCAGACATTCCTTTGGATTCTCGGTAATCTTCTATGGATTTCTTTGCTTTCCGTTCTTGTCCGGAAATCACTTGCACCACATACCATTTCATCATTTTGAGTTTAGCCTCCAATCAGTTTCCCCACGTAGAAAATCAAATTGATCATACCGCGCACTGCTAAATCGATCAGGTAGATGCCTAAACCGAAACAAAAGATAGAACCGATGATTACCTTCGTGCAAAGCAGAATCTCTTCTTTAGAAGTCCAAGAAACCTTGGACAGCTCATTTTGCACTTCGCGAAGATAGGGAGTCTTCTTCTTATTTTCTTTAACTTGTGATGTCAAAACTGCCGTCATACTTGTTTCTTCTTGTTATTAATCGAGTGCGGAGGGATTTGAACCCCCGACCGGCGACTTTGGAGATCGCTGCTCTACCAGCTGAGCTACACACCCTGTCACCCTTAAGAGACGTGTCAAAAGATCGCTTTCAACACGTCCCTGCTCAAAAACTCTAGTCGAGAATTTTTGAAATTGTTCCTGCACCAATGGTCCTGCCACCTTCACGGATCGCAAAACGCATTCCTTCTTCCATCGCAACAGGTGCAAGAAGCTCAGCTGTAATTTCTACGTTATCACCGGGCATAACCATCTCAGTTCCTTGAGGGAGAGTTACAGTACCGGTCACGTCGGTTGTTCTTAAGAAGAACTGAGGTCTGTATCCAGAGAAGAAAGGCTTATGTCTTCCACCTTCTTCTTTAGTTAAGACGTAAACAGCTCCTTTGAACTTCTTATGTGGAGTGCATGAGCCAGGAGCAGCTAAAACCATCCCTCTCTCTACGTCGTTCTTCTCAATACTTCTTAAAAGAATTCCAATGTTTTCCCCTGCGTGTGCTTCATCCAAAAGCTTATTGAACATTTCAAGACCGGTTGCTACCGTTTCTCTTGTTTCTCTTAATCCTACGAGTTGCAGTTTGTCGTTGATCTTTACCATACCGCGTTCGATACGGCCGGTAACTACAGTACCACGACCAGAAATGGAGAAAACGTCCTCGATAGGCATTAAGAAAGGCTTATCAACTTCTCTTTTTGGAGTTGGGATTTTTTCATCTACTGTTTTCATGAGTTCGCGGATGCTGTCTTCGTATACAGGATCTCCTTCAAGAGCTTTGAGCGCTGATCCACGAACGATTGGAACGTTTTTATAGCCTTTAGCTTCTAAAAGCTCAGTAAGTTCCATTTCCACGAGGTCTACGAGCTCTTCGTCGCCTTTGCCGATCATGTCCATCTTGTTTAAGAATACTACGATCGATGGAACACCTACTTGGTGGGCTAATAGGATATGTTCTTTTGTTTGAGGCATTGGACCGTCAGTTGCGGCTACTACTAGTATAGCTCCGTCCATCTGCGCTGCGCCTGTGATCATGTTTTTGACATAGTCAGCGTGGCCTGGGCAGTCTACGTGCGCATAGTGGCGGTTTTTAGTTTGATATTCCACATGCGAAGAGTTGATGGTGATACCTCTTGCTTTTTCTTCTGGCGAATTATCGATTGACGCATAATCGCGGAAAGAAGCAAGTCCGTCTTTTGCTAGAACTTTTGTTATCGCTGCAGTAAGTGTAGTTTTTCCATGGTCAACGTGTCCGATGGTACCAATATTGACGTGGGGTTTCGATCTTTGAAATGATTCCTTAGCCATGCTAATTTTCCTCCAATTAGGCTCCGATTTATTTTATGTAACAGTTGTTTCAGTCTTGCCCAGGATAGGAATTGAACCTACGACCTCTTGCTTACCATGCAAGTGCTCTACCACTGTGCTACCTGGGCGCTTCTCAGCTCTTTTCCAGCGCTTTTAACGCTTGTCTAAGGCTCCTTGACAAATACTCTTCATTCAAGAGGCTGCTAGTTTATCCATGTAAACAAATAAAATCAACATCTCACTTCAAAGATCTCTCTTTTTCCAGGGAGAATGATCTATTTGTGGCGATAAATGATACGAGCCTTTGTCAAATCATAGGGGGACATTTCAACTGTTACTACATCTCCAACATATACGCGTATATTCCTCATCCTCATTTTCCCGCACAAATGGGCAATAACCTGCATCCCGTTTTGCAGATTCACGCTAAAATTCATATTCGGGAGGAGCTCTTCTACAGTCCCATCTATCTTGATTGTTTCTTCTTTCGCCATTGATACTTGGTTGAAAATGAGTAGGAAATGTCCGTTATTATGGCATTCTTTACCCTATTAATGTCAATCATTAAAAAAATAATCCTCTCGTTTTCGTTTGCGTTTCCGTTTCCGTTTCCGTTTTCCGAATCTTTTTTTGAATTTTCGGTAACGGTAACGGGAACGCAAACGGAAACGGTAGCCCTCAAAATGATTTAGTCATATAATATTTGCATGGAAACTTTATTAGAAAAAATTTCTTTACTTAAGGCCCAGTTTGCTTCTTGCAAGTCCAAAGAAGAGATCTATGGGAAGATCATGGAGCTTGGCAAACAACTTAAGGCCTTAGGTCCTGAGGACAAAATCCCTTCTAATCTAGTTTCTGGCTGCCAAAGCATCATGTACCTTAAATCTTCTTTTCAAAACGGGAAGATGTTTTTTGAGGCTGATTCTAACGCTCTGATCTCAGCGGGCCTTGCATTCCTCCTCATCTTTGTCTATAGCGGTCAGTCTCCGGAAACCATTCTTCTTAAACCTCCTCAGTTTCTTAATGAAATGGGAATCTATTCAAGCCTTTCTTTAAACCGTGCAAATGGCCTGATGAACATCTTTCTAAAGATGAAACAGGAAGCAGTCAAGTCGCTAAGCAAAGCAAATAATTTAGTATAATTATTTTCATCTATTATAATTGCAATTAAATGCATTTATAGTTATGTTATTGGCGTTTTAATAGGGGTTAATAATGCCTGCAGCAATTCAAAATTCTAATCTCCCTGAAGTCTTAAAAAATGATTTTCCTGAACCGACTAGTCAAATTTCTCATGCTAAATGCAGATCAATTCTCTGGTATACAGCCTCTATCGTTGCTACTTTAGCCTTATCTGCAATAGCTGCCTTTTCAGCCTATTCTTTTTTAATGGCCTATCCCGCATTATATCTTTTGATCCCAATTCTTTCGGTAATCCCTCTTTTATCCATAGGATCTATCTATTCAAACCTCATTACTAGATCCAGCATGCATGATCAAAATGCAGCCAAATTTAAAGCAATTGATACTCATCTAAAAAAGATTGAAAACTTCTCCCATTCTGAAATGGCCGATCTCTTAAGAGGCCATGGAATCGATACCCAAAGAATTCCTTTTAATGATTTTAGCGAAAGGACGGTAAAAATCCTTGCAGCCCACTATCTCTACCACGTGGAATACATTGAGGAATTACAAAACTATTTAGCGGATCAAAATAATCCTATTCCTCTTACAGAGACCTCAACAGATGACGAGGTGGAATTCTACTACACTAATAGAGCTGCTCTTAAGGAAGCAGGCATTTTTATGGAAAAAATTGTGCTTGCCTTTATTCAAGAACGGTTTTACCACCCCGATGTTCGAGCGAAAATAGACGAAGTGGGGATCATACAACCTAAAAGTTTTTCTACAAGACAAGCTTTGCAGCTGCATCTTCAAAATAATTCTCCCTATTTTACCTTTAGAGACGGCAGAGATCCGATCGCCTTTTCTACTATGGAATATTTGACTCCTGCTTATTTGCAGCAAAGGATCTTTTCTTAATCAATTCTTAACTAAATTCCCCTAAAATATTAGGCGTATGGCAGACGGAAATACTATTCAATTTTCAGCTAGATGGCACTCTGGGATTGAGCATTTAAAAGAGACTCCCACCCAGTCCACTTGGAACACTGTTAAGCGGATCGCTTATAATGTGATCTCAGTCATTATCCCTATTATTGGGTTCATTCGCCTCATTCACTATTTTTTTAACATTTTTGCGAAATCCAACGTTCTTCCTTCAATCTACTTCCCAAAAGTTCTTTATGAAAAAACTATTAAGCATTTTGACCATCTCTGGTCCTCTGCCCCTTTAGGGCAATATTATTCTTTACAGCCTATTTCTGTAGAGACTGCAGATAATGTCAATCTCGCTGGCCATTTTATCAAGCATAAAGATGCTGATGAGGACACCCCTACTGTTCTGATCTTTCAGCCAAATGCGGTTCCTAGTAAATATACCGCTTGGTGGATGTGGATGGCTGAATCAGCTATAAGTAGAGGAAAACCATGTAACTTTATTATTTGGGATTACCGCGCTACCGGGGACTCTGGGGGTACGGTCGAGAGAGCTACCGATCTCATTAAGGACGGCGATGCCATGTTGCAATTCGCAAGAGAAAAATTGGGCGTTGCAAACGATAAACTGATTGTATATGGCTTTTCTGTAGGGGGTATTGTCAGCGCCGAAACGTTAGGGTGCAACCCTGATTTTGATGGAAGATATGTTTCCGAACGCTCTCTTGTGTCGGTCACTAAACTTGTGAAGGAGCGCCTTCCCTATACTGGAAGTGCTATTGCCTTTATGAGCAAAGGAAAATGGGAATTAAATGCACTTGAAGCTTGTAAGAAAATGAACGCAAAAAGGCTTGTACTATCTCACGAAGAAGATAGTGTTATCCCATACAGCGCATCTATTGCTCTTGCATTGAAAAAAAATCCCTACCTATCTGCAAATGATCTTTTCATCGAACTCCAATCTCCTGTCTATACAGAAGGTCATACAACCCCTCTCCCCTATTGTTTTTCGCGCCATATCCAAAGGCCCACAGAGGAGATCTTAGACTTTATCTTTCAGCCCAAACTATATACCCTAATCAGACAAGCAGCCGTTTAAAGTCAAAAGTCAAAAGGCAGAAGTCAAAAGTGCCGAGGCCGTAATTACATTACGGCGATATTTTAGACTTTTGCCATAATTTTATCCTGCTGACCACCAGTAATCTCCACTTTTCCATCTAAATGGATGAGGACGTCATGTTCTAGCCTAACTCCAAACTCGCCCGGAAGATAGATTCCCGGTTCTACTGAAAAGCAGGTGCCTGGAAGTAGTTTCCTGACATCGTGCATTTCAAGATTGTCCAGATGGGTCCCGCTTCCATGCAGGTGCACTTCGATACTATGGCCGGTACGATGAGTGAAGAACTTTCCGAAGCCTGCTTTTTCAATTGCTCCTCTTGCTTTGTCATCTGCCTCATATCCATACACGGGCTTCTTCTGGGAGTATCTTTTTTTGATTAAATCTACAGCTGCTTTTTGCGCCCCCCTCACGATAGAGAAGATCTTTTCTTGTTTGGGAGTTGGCTTTTCCGCTGCTACTCCTACGCGGGTAATATCCGCATAGACAGTTTTTTCGCCCTTTTCTTTGCACCAGAGATCAAGAAGGATAAAATCACCCTTTTTAATCCCCGCAGGTTTAACAGTACAATCATAGTGGGGATCGGCAGAGTTCAACCCAACTGCTACTATAGGAGCGCCCTCTGTTATGCAGCCCTTCTTGTCCATGAGCATTAGGATATGCTGCTGGGCGTCATACTCAGTGATCTGTTTACCCAGATTTCGAAAGATCCACTTCCAGGTCTCTTCTGCAATCTGATCGATCGATTTTGCAGCCCTTAAATGGGAAGTAATCTGCTTTTTACTTAATACTGCGGTAAAATAGGGAAGAAAGTTTGCAGAACTGACCACCTCTATCCCAAAACTTCGGATCAGATCGATCGTGCCCCCATCGACTTTGGAATTGTAGGGGATCTGATTCCTGGGAGAGTATTCCATGGCAACATTTTTTACCCCTTTTAGGGAATGTTTCAAGATCTCTTCCAAACCTTGCCATGAATTATATACCCTTTTCTCTCCTGGCCATTTATCTAACACTCTCTGTTCAATGGCATGGACAATCTTGACACACTTTCCTTTTTTGGGGATCCAGTAGAAAAACCTTCGTGTAGTCATATGCTCAGCAGGTATTTCTAACACCTGGTGGGCAAGATCGTTCATTCCATGAAAATCATAGATAAGCCAACCATCCGCTTTTTCCTCATTTAAATGCTTTTGGGCTTTTTTGATTATCTGTAGAGACATTGTATGATACTCGAGGCTGCGACTGTTCTTAATATTTCAAAAGGCTCATCAAGGGCTTTTGCTAAAAATAGACAGCTTTCTACTTTTCCAATTTTTCCCATGGCTTCTAAGATCGTGATTTTTTGTTGATGGTCTGCTTTTGCATAGGCATCTTCTAAGGTAAGAAGAGCAGACTCATCTTTCCCATACATCGCAAGAGCTATTGCCGCTTGAAATCTTACTTGAGGATGGGAATCTTTCAAAAGATTACGAATGATTGCTAACGCGTCCTCATCTCCCTCTTTTAAGAGGACAAGCGCAGCGTACCCTGTAATCCCCCAATTTTTTTGCAAAAGAAACTCTTTTAAAGCAGGCTGTGCCCTTGGATCTTGCATGATCGCAAGAA
>DATIJO010000094.1:0-9202 GCA_035478555.1 Chlamydiales bacterium | reverse complement strand
TTTCTCATGAACCTCTGCTGAGACGTTTTTTTGCAAGATCTCCTTGGCTTACCTTTACTCTATTTGCAGGGCTTGCCAATGTGGGGCTTATGTCCTACTTTCAAAAGTATGAGGGGGGACTTTTAACATTTGTCCTCTTCTTTGTTCCTTTGATCAATGGGATGTCAGGAAATATCGGCCTACAATGCAGTACAGTCCTTGTAAGAGGGATGGCCATTGGATCTTTAGGGGCGAACCGAACGGAGGCAATCAAAAAAGAGCTTTTAAGCGGCCTATTTATAGGCGGGGTTTTTGGAGTTATCTGCTCCTTTGCAATCTATTTTCTTGATAGTGCTGTTAAGATCGGTGCTAGCCCTCTCTCTATGGCCATCATTGTAGGTTCAGGCCTCATTGGCGGGTGCTTCGGAGGAACCCTTCTCGGGGTCTTCTCTCCCTTCCTCTTTTCTAAAATGGGGGTAGATCCTGCTATCTCTTCCGGCCCTATAGTCACAGCATTCAATGATTTTCTATCTATGTCTATCTATTTCCTAATAGCTTGGGGATTAAGTAGTATCTTGATCTAAATTAAATATTTTATTTATCTTTCATTCAAGTATTTTATTTAGCTGAAATTTATTATTATTATGTGTTATAATTTATGAAAATATTTTGCATTTTTATTAATTATGACAGCTGTTCAAAATAAAATTTTTAACGGATTGCCTGATCTAAAAAAGGAAGTAACTGCGCGTACTTCTCCTATCGCTATTTTGAAAAATAAGGTTCAAAGCTGGGAAGGCGCGATCAAGGGCAGCGATGTTACCTATGCGAATATCGAGGGATTAAATGCTTATAATGTTTTGAGAAAAATGTTGGGGATGAAAGAGTTTATCCCGCCATTATTTTTGATCAATCATCATTTGCATGACCTTGAACAAAGATATCTATCCATTACTGTATATAGCACCTCTGACCAGCTAAAAGATCTCAAAGGAAGGATGAAGGTTCTTCAAAATAAACTTAAAAATTTATCTCAAGTTGAAAAAAAAACTCAGTTTTATACGAAAGATTTTTCGCCCAGGTATTTGAAACTTGCTCATAAAATTCTAAATCATAAGCCGGGATTGTCTATTTCTACGGCTTTTATTGAAGCTCTAACTTATGCCGCACCTATTTATGCGGCCTGGAAATGCGATCTAGTTCCTGTCTTTCAAGATTATCAGTATGGCTGGCCTCTGATTGCCATTGCAGCAATAGCAACTGAATGGCTGAAACACGAAGCGCAAGGAAGAATTGGCAATCCATTAAGCTATTCTTCGCAGCTATTCCAAAAACACAAATGGACAGTTGGAATTATCGCTGGCACGTATTTTCTGAAGCCCCATTTTCCCATTTTCCACGAAATTTGGAAGGATTGGTATTTATTAGGTCCCTCATGTTTTTTTGGGTTATTGCATCTAAAAAACAAAATGCGCGAAATTGACGAAGCGAAATCTTGGACAGACAAAATATCTCTATCTGTGAAAAGCCTAGCAATTGGCGGTGCAATGGGAGCTCTTGTGGGCTTTTTCATGAAAATCCCTATTGCCGATGCCAACAAACCGGGCACTACCATGGAATGGGCAACAACATCAATAGTAAATGTAACTAGAAACATAGCAAAGAGGTTTTTCTAATGGCTACAGCTGTAAATTCGGCAAAAAATCCAATCACTTTTTCCTCCTTACAAGGGAATGTGGGTAAATTTCATCAGATTGTCACCAATCCTAAAACGACTCTGAATGCAAAACAGGTACCTGAGTTCGTAAGGCAATTGGAAGTTCAGATTCGCGATTTTACAGGTGATAAATCCAATTTTCTTCCTCTTCTTTATAAATTTAATCTAGCTAGACGCCATGTCGCAAAATTTCTTCCAAAAAATACCTCCCCAATTTTTCTTCCGGATTATAGACAAAGGCCAAAGGAACTAGCAGGGATAATGAAAACATTAAGTAAAGCTCATGCTCGTTCAACCGATCCGTGTGGGAAGAACCTGGTGGCAGCAATCAAAAACCAAGCAGAAGAGATATTAAAGCGGAAAGGGATTCAAATTTCGCCTACCCCTGAAAATATGCAATTATTCTTTTCCTACCAAAGAGCTTTTGGAGGATGGCCAACTCCTATGCAATTTGTCGTTCATCATGCACTTGTTGATCTTGAAAAAGCAGTTCAAAGTAAAGATCTACTTAACTTTATTCACAAATATAATGATCACCTAAATAGGATTGGTTTTGCCTTTGATCAGCAGTTGAACTTGCAACCTCTGTTGAAGGCAAAAATACAAGCAATTTTTAAAAAATTCTTCCTTCGAGCTGGAATTGTTGCAGCCGGAGCTATAGGTAATACCGTTGTTGCTTACAACTATGGTTTTGTTGCCAGTATGATTACAGGAGTTGTAACTCAATCTCTTCTCAATCACCGAACAATCTCCAAAGCAGGACTGAAAGCCGGAGCAATTCAAGGGCTTGTTGCTTATGCTTTGTTTGGGACCATTTGGGGTATGTATCAAGGAGTGTCTACCCTGAGACAAGGAGTGTCTGCTTTGGGATCTGCCCTAAGATCTATAGAGCTTCCTGAGATTCCAATAGTAAGCACAATAGTAAACGCAAAGATTCCAATCTTCGGAACCGATTCTCACATCGGCGCCGGCACAGCTGCAATTTTAGCCATC
This sequence comes from Chlamydiales bacterium, assembly GCA_035478555.1. GTDB lineage: Bacteria > Chlamydiota > Chlamydiia > Chlamydiales > SM23-39 > DATIJO01. The sequence continues at coordinate 6,513 of DATIJO010000094.1, read as the reverse complement.
AATTTGTTTCATACAGCTAAGGCTATCAGGGCAAGAGATACTGCAAAAGTGATTTCCAGTATGATAGGCCTGCCTATGACATTATGGTTTTGTAGCCAGAACAACCAACCAGCGCCTGCAACTATTAATAACTAATTGCTTGCACTTATCCTAATTTCCAAGCTATAGTTCGAGTTTGGATCCTCTTCATTTTAAGAGGGTGTCTACTAACTCGGCCTTTAGGGATTTGATAGGGTTTTGGATGAGATTTCACGAGGACTTGAGTCCGTACGGAAGACGTTGGTCATATGCGGAGCTGCATATGGCCAAGGAGATTGGCGTGAAAGATCACCAAAAACCTGCAAAGACCGAAGGCCCAGTTTGTAGACATCCTCGCTAGGTGTAAATTCCAATGAAAAAAAGGACCGCTAGGAACTATGATGGTACTAGCCCAACCGGGAAAGAGTTAAGCTCTCTTTTGGGTACATTTCTATCGGAATTAAAAGTAGAAAATGCATCACAAAAAGAAGAGGTATTTAAGGCCTGGTCTGCTATAATCGGGACAAAATTAGCAGAGATTGCGATCCCTGTTTCTTGGGAAAAAGGGGTTTTAGTAGTCAAAGTGAAAAGCGCAACTTTATACAGTTTATTTTGCACTAAAGAAAAGGGACCTCTGATGAACAAAATGCAAAAGTCCCTTCCCAATGTTGATTTTAAAAATATTTCTTTTCGTGTAGGTTAAAAAAGGCATGACTTCAATGACAAAAGAAAAAGAGTACGGAGCATCGTCAATCACCGTTTTAGAGGGGCTTCAAGCAGTCCGGGAACGCCCGGGGATGTATATTGGAGATACCCAAATTAACGGCCTCCATCAATTAGTTTATGAAGTTGTTGACAACTGCATCGACGAAGCGATGGCAGGGTATTGCACGGAGATCTTCATTGTCATCCATAAAGACGGCTCTGTCTCCGTAGAGGACAACGGCCGCGGCATTCCGATTGAAAAGCATGAAAAAGAATCGATAAAACAGCACCGGGAAGTTTCTGCCTTAGAAGTGGTCATGACCATCCTCCATGCGGGAGGTAAATTTGATAAAGATACCTATAAAGTATCGGGCGGTCTTCACGGCGTGGGAGTCTCCTGCGTAAACGCCCTATCTGATGCCCTCAAAGCAGAAGTTTATAAAAACGGGCTCGTTTATGAGATGGACTTTTCAAAAGGAAAAGTAATAAAACAGCTCACCAAACTTGGAAAGACAACCAAGCGTGGAACAAAGATTACCTTCCATCCTGATCCAACCATCTTTTCAGTAACTAATTTTGACTACGACACTCTCTTAGCAAGGTTTAGAGAACTTGCTTTCTTGAACCGTGGCGTAACCATCTATTTTACCGATGAAAGAGATGAAACGAAAGAAACTGTCCGCTTCAATTATGAGGGGGGCATTTCAAGTTTTGTCTCCTATTTGAATGAAGCCAAAGAGCCTCTCTTTGAAAAGCCCATCTATATGCATGCTGCAAAAGAGACCCATGATGGAATTGTTGATTTTGAAGTGGCGATGCAGTGGAACGGGGGATATACCGAAACTATCCTTACCTATGTAAACAATATCGCGACCAGACAGGGCGGTACCCATTTAACCGGATTCTCTACAGCCCTGACCCGCGTTCTCAACACCTATATTAAAAATCACAACATCCTAAAGAAAGAGAAGATCGATCTTACCGGCGAAGACATGAGAGAGGGGCTGACTGCGGTTATTTCCGTCAAAGTCCCAAATCCTCAATTTGAAGGCCAGACAAAGCAAAAGCTTGGTAATAGTGATGTGGGTTCAATTGTTCAGCAGATCACAGGCGAAGAGCTGACTACCTATCTTGAGGAGAATCCTCAAATTTCCAAAACGATCGCAGAAAAGGTGATCGTCGCTGCACAAGCGAGAGAAGCTGCCAAAAAAGCAAGAGAGCTTACCTTCCGTAAATCGGCTTTGGACAGTGCAAGGCTTCCAGGAAAACTTACCGACTGCCAAGAGAGAAACCCTGAACTTTGCGAGATCTATATCGTTGAGGGAGACTCTGCGGGTGGATCTGCCAAATCGGGAAGGGATAGAAGGTTCCAGGCCATCCTGCCGATACGCGGTAAGATCCTAAACGTAGAAAAAGCCCGTATCCAAAAAGTTCTCCAAAACCAAGAAGTGGGTGCTATGGTTGCAGCTCTTGGCTGCGGAATTGGAAAGGACAACTTCCATTTGGAAAAGCTTCGCTATCATAAAGTCATCATCATGACAGATGCCGACGTGGACGGTTCGCATATCCGTACGCTTCTTCTGACCTTTTTCTACCGTCATATGCCGGCTTTGATCGAACATAATTTTATCTACATTGCAAGACCTCCTCTTTATAAGGTAACCCGTAAGAAGGTCAGCCGCTATATCCACTCAGAAAAAGAGATGGATGAGTATCTCTTAGAGCTTGGCATGAGCGATATCATACTTTCACGAAAAGGTAAGTCTGAATCGTTTGAACCGTCTCAGATCAAAGAGCTCACCGAGACCATTCTAATTGTAGAAAACTTTATTAATTCGATTGAGAGAAAGGGCATGCCTTTCCGCGAGTTTTTAGCAGCGAAAAAAGATAGCCATTATCCAAGGTACAAGGTAACTATCGGGGACAATACGCAGTTTGTCTACTCAGAAGACGATCTGATCAACTTGAAAAGAGAAAATGAGGAGTTCCAGCGTAAAAAGCATGACGAGACTATCGCCTCTATCCCTGCTGAAGAGATCAAAGATGAGATGCGCCAGTTTAAGCCAAAGACTCTGCCCTTTATTGAGATCTACGCGCCAGATGATCTGAAGAAGATCCATGATCGATTGGCAAGATTTAACTTATCCTTGGAGCAGTATACCATCGCTGATGGCGGCCTCTTTCAAGTTCATGAAGAGGGCGACCGCACCACAATGATCTATACTTTAAGAGAGCTGATCGACTTTTTAAGAACAAATGGTCGCAAAGGAATTGAGATCCAAAGGTACAAGGGTCTTGGAGAGATGAATGCTGACCAGCTATGGGAGACCACTATGGATCCGGAGAAAAGAACACTGGTCAAGGTCACTATGCCTGATGCCATTGCTGCAGACTACATGTTCTCGATGCTGATGGGCGAAGAAGTACGTCCCAGAAGAGCATTTATTGAAACACACGCCCTTTCAGTGAAAAACTTAGATATTTAAGGTTGACTATGTCGTATACGAAGAATGAAATAATAGTCCCTCGCAATGTCGATGATGAAATGAAGGAGAGCTACCTTCGTTACTCGATGTCGGTCATTATCTCCCGCGCCCTTCCGGATGTTCGGGATGGACTGAAGCCGTCGCAAAGACGTATCCTCTATGCAATGCGCCAGTTGAACTTAACACCCGGCGCCAAGCATCGTAAATGCGCCAAAATTTCGGGCGATACCTCGGGCGACTACCATCCACACGGTGAAACGGTCATCTATCCTACTCTTGTGCGTATGGCGCAAGACTGGGTCATGAGATACACCCTCATCAATGGGCAGGGTAACTTTGGATCTATCGACGGCGACCCCCCTGCTGCGATGCGTTATACAGAAGCAAGACTTACTCATGCAGCCATTGCTCTCATGGAAGATTTGGACAAAGACACGGTCGAACATGTACCAAACTATGATGAGACCAAGACCGAACCTACCGTTTTCCCTGCGAAATTCCCGAACCTTCTTTGTAACGGATCATCCGGGATTGCAGTGGGTATGGCCACAAACATCCCTCCTCATAACCTTTTAGAACTTATTGAGGCGACCCTACTTGTTATCAATAACCCAATAGTTTCGATTGAAGAGATTCTGAAAGTAATGCCGGGCCCTGATTTCCCCACTGGCGGGATCATCACCGGCTATAGAGGCATTAGAGAGGCCTACCACACCGGACGAGGCAAAGTACTTTTACGCGCATCTCTCAGGGTAGAAGACCATGACGGCGGAAAACAGGCGATCATCGTAGATGAGATCCCCTATAACGTAAACAAAGCCCGCTTGATTGAGCGTATTGCCGAACTGATCCAAGATAAGACTATCCCTGGCATCTCTGACATCCGCGATGAGTCGGACAAGGACGGCCTAAGAATCTATCTAGAATTAAAGCGCAATGAGATCCCGGAAGTCGTGATCAACCAGCTTTATAAGTTTAGCGATATGCAGATCACCTTTGGCTGCAATATGCTTGCACTCGATAAGGGCCTTCCCAGAGAGATGAATATCCGCCAAATGATCGGCGCCTGGGTAGAACACAGAATCGATGTGATCCGTAGAAGGACCCGTTTTGAGCTTCTGAAAGCAGAAGCAAGGGCCCACATCTTAGAAGGTTATTTAAAAGCGCTTGATCACTTAGACGAAGTAATCCGTCTGATCCGTGCTTCTACCAATAGAGACAATGCTAGACTTGAACTGATGGGCAAGTTCCTCTTTACCGAAAGACAGGCCAATGCCGTTCTTGACCTCAGACTCTATCAAATCACCGGAATGGAAAGAGAAAAGGTTGAAAACGAACATAAAGACCTTCTCTCCAAGATCGCCTACTACAAAGCGGTTTTAGCTTCTGAGGATATGGTAAGAACGATCATCCGCGAAGAGCTGGATGAGCTGAAAAAGAACCATAAAGGCGAAAGAAAGACCAAGATTATCGCAGCGGAGAGCGAATTCCAGATGGAAGACCTCATCCCCGATGAGCAGGTAGTGATTACCGTTTCATCCGATGATTATATCAAGCGTATGCCTGTCACTGCCTTCAGAGAGCAAAGAAGGGGAGGCCAGGGCGTCATTGGCATGGAGATGAAAAAAGAGACAGATACTCTCAAGACTGTCTACGTAGCTTCCACCCATGATCAGCTTCTGATCTTTACTTCGCTTGGCAGATGCTATTGGCTCAAAGCTTGGCAGGTCCCTGAGACCGGCCGTAGAACCAAAGGCAAACCACTCGTTAATTTGCTTGAAGATATCCAGCCCAATGAAAAGATCGCAGCCATTTTAAAGGTTCGTGATTTCAACGATCCTGGATGCATCCTCCTATCCACTCTTAAGGGAGTCATCAAGAAGACAGAACTTGCTGCCTTCTCTAACCCAAGAAGAAAGGGGATCTTTGCAATCGATATCGATGAAGGAGATCAACTGATTGCTGCACGCTATGTACTACCTAGCCAGCAGGTCATGATCTTCACCTATAACGGTATGGCCGTACGCTTTGATGAATCACTCGTCCGCTCGATGGGAAGAACTGCCCGCGGAGTAAGAGGAGTGATGCTCAAAAACCACGGGGACCATGTTGTTGCCTGCGAAGTTGTCAAAGGCGATGAAAGCATTCTCGTTGTTTGCGAAAACGGCTACGGAAAAAGATCAAAAGTTGAAGACTTTAGACAGACAAACCGCGGCGGCGTAGGCGTTCGCTCCATTATCACAAGCGAAAGAAATGGTCACGTTGTTGGCGCAATCCGCGTAGCAGATGAAGATAGAGTCTTCCTCATGTCTAACACCGGCCAAGCTCTTCGCATCCGCATGAGCGATGTCCGTGTCATGGGGCGCTCTACTCAAGGAGTCAGACTTGTGTCACTCCACGAAGGCACAACCGTTGTGGGTGTCCAAAAAATCGAAGCACTCGTCGAAGAAGAAGAAGAAGCTGTCGAATGAATAAACCTGGGATCTTTGTCACCTTCGAAGGTGGAGAAGGAGCCGGAAAATCTACTCTGATCGAAGGGTTAACTCACAAGTTAGCCCTTCTTGGTCTTCCAGTTCTCAAAACAAGAGAGCCCGGCGGCACAAAACTCGGCGAACATATCAGGGCTATGCTCCTCCAGCATTTCCAAGATATGCCGATCAACGACCGTGCAGAGCTTTTTCTCTTTTTAGCAGCACGAGCGGAACATGTTAAAGAGGTGATCCTTCCAGCAATTGAAGATGGCAAAGTGGTCTTTTGCGATAGGTTCACCGATTCAACTTTAGCCTATCAAGGAGCTGCCAGAGATCTTGGTATAGATCCTCTCATTCCTCTCTGCAAGTTTGCAGCTTTTGATCTAGAGCCAAGCGTCACTCTCTACTTAGACATCGATCCTAAGATCGGCCTAAAACGCGCTCAGAATAAAGATGCTCATGACCGCATTGAATCAGAAAAGCTCTCCTTCCATCAAAAGATCCGAGAGGCCTATCACACCATCGCTAAGAAATTTCCCACCCGCCTCACTATTATCGATGCAAACAAATCTCCCAAAGAAGTGCTTGACGAATCGTTTGAGATCATTCAAGATCTTCTACAAGCACATAAACTCATATGACCTTTAGTAATATCCTAGGCAACGACGCCGTTAAAACTCTTCTCACTTCTTCTCTAAAAAAGAACACCTTGCCCAACACTCTGCTCTTTCATGGAATGAAAGGCATCGGCAAAAGCCTCTTTGCAACCGATGTTGCAAAAGCCCTTCTTACTACTTCAAAAAAGCTAGAGAACCATCCTGACCTACATGTCT
>DATIJO010000093.1:0-4978 GCA_035478555.1 Chlamydiales bacterium | reverse complement strand
CGCGCCTACCTTCGAACTTCCTTCTGCCCCGCATCGAGCTCCTCACGTACCAGCATTACCTTCTGCTCATGCTTTTCAATCTCCACTTCCGACAATGGCAAAACCTGCGCCCTCTGGCGATGATTCTGATCTTGAAGAATTTAGCCTTAAGGCAAGTGTTGAAACAGGTCAAACTCATTCTCTAGCCCCTGAACCAATGGCTTTTGATCCTTTAACCCCATCTAAATCTTCTCAGGCTCCTGCTCCTTCTCCAGCAAAAGCGAGGGATCCTAGATCCTATCAAACACAAAAAAATTCTGCTTCTGCTCGTTTATCGTTATCTCCTGGACTAGCAAAGATGAGCCGTGTGCAAGCTGCACCATTGGCTACCCATTCACATACTCGATCATTATCTAAACCAGCAGTCCCTGTATTTGCATCAGCTTCTGCCATAGACGATGGCGCTGACATCACTATTGCACGTTCACATCAAACTGTACATTATCAAGCTCCTATTCTTCCAGAGGCTGCAGTGTTTGAAGCTCAGGCTGTGAAACCTGATCTTTCAGCTTTTTCGGTAAATGCTTATGCAAAACCTTCCGGCCCAGCAGTTCCTCCTACTCCTATAAAAAAACAAAACCCTTATGCACGTAAGGGATTGGGAGCTGCAAAAAAGCTCTCTCTTGATAGTGATGATGAGAGTGATGGATCATCTTCAGGTTTCCATTTTAAACCTAGACCGCTACCTATGCTCTCTAGGCCTGGAGCAGGCTCAAAGAATCTTCCTCCCCCTACGCCAATTGCTACAGTGGCAAGTTCGCTGACTGCCTTTGACGACGAGTTTGAGCCTCTTCCTTCTGCGTCTGCAGCACCTAGCTTGGCACGTCCAAACCCCTATGCAGAGAAAGCAAAGCGTATGCACGCACGCCTTTGGGGAACCAATTTTCAAGTTTGTGATGTAACTGGCGATCCAACAACTTTAGAAAAAGTCTTACTCCCAAAGCACTATACAAAAGGAAAAGAACATTGCGATTCAATTTTTGATCATGCAATTGCTCAATGTACAGTGTTAGAGAAAAATGGATTTAGAGTTGGGGAAATCCGCAATAAAGACACAGCAAAACAAGATGGCTGTCTAAGGGTAAGAAAGGTTCCTGGCAAATTTGATCATGTTGAACTTTGGGGAGGAGATAAACCCTTGTCTGCACAAGCTGATGCCCTTGTGAACCAGTTCATTGCGTTATTAGTGTTTGCACTGAATAATAATGAACAGCTCGATCTGGCCCCAAGTAACTTCCGAATAGATATTGATGGTAAGCTTGTTCTTATAGATTTTAGAGAAACAGCTAAAATCGAGATGGATTCATTTGTTCCCTTTCTTGTTCAATATATTAAAGACTTTTCGGCAGGAAACCCATCGGTTAGAAAAAAGATAGGAGCAGCTGTGAGCAAATTAAAAGCACCTCTTGCTGGGATGCTCTTAAAAAATCCTTCGTTCCTTGAAATCTGTCCTATGGAAGATCTCTAAAAGTCTATTTTCTCTTATCGCCTTCACCGTAAACAAGCCCCCGACCGGGATCTAGTGTCACTAGATCCCCCTCTCGGAGGGTCTCTCTTGCTCCTTCTGCCCTAGTGATCACAGAGATCTCAAAGGTCTTTGCCACAAGAAGGGCATATTTTTCTGACGCAATATCTTGGGTATGGTTTTCTAGAATAACGCCTGCAGCATGTTTCATAATAGGCAGATAGCTATTATCGCATTTAGGAATGACGATCAGAGCGCCTTGGGCTGATTCCGGGTTCTGTTCTTCAGGAGATAGACAGAAGGTAATCTTTCCTTCTACTTTAGGGCCAATTCCCTTCTGCCCGCGTACGAGCACATCCCCAATACTTTCCACGATCATCATATTGGTAGAACCCTTTTTACCAAAGAGAGAGCCTGCTGTAATCACAACCAGGTCTCCAAAATGGACAAGGCCTTTTTCTAGGCCAAATTCCGTAGCAGCAGTGAAGGACTCTTTGGCATTAAGACAGCCTTTTTTATAGATCGGCTTTACCCCCCAATTGAAGGCAAGCTGATGGTAGCATCTCTCATCAGGAGTTAACGCTATGATGGGCATCTCAGGCCTAAATCTAGAGACAAGCCTTGCGGTAAGACCTGTTGCTGTAAAGGCAATGATCGCTTTTGCATTTGCACTGTAGGCTGTTTTTACAGCAGCAGCAGCAACAGCTGCAGATACATTATGGATCTCTTTTTTGGTCCTTTCGTGGAAAAACTCTCTGTAATTAAAATCATTTTCCGTGGCATGAATGATGCTCTTCATCTGCTGGACTGTTTCGACAGGGTATTTTCCCATGGCAGTTTCTGCTGATAGCATTACACTGGATGTCCCATCATAAATGGCATTGGCAACGTCCGATGCTTCCGCTCTTGTAGGCCTTGGGTTTTGGATCATCGATTCCAGCATCTGGGTGGCCGTAACAACAGGCTTACAAGCCTCGTAACACTTACGGATCATCATCTTCTGAAGTCTTGGAACCTCTCCTAAGTCCATCTCCACGCCCATATCGCCTCTTGCAACCATAATGCCGTCAGCTACCTGGACAATGCTGTCAAAGTTCTCTACACCCTGATGAGTTTCAATCTTCGCAACCACTAAAATATCGTGCTTTCCCTCTTTTGCAATGAGGTTTTTCACCCAAAGCACATTTTCCGCAGAACGGATAAAAGAGGCAGCCACAAGCTCTACATTGTGTTTACAGGCAAATTTCAGATCGCGGATATCATCGTCTGTAAGGGCAGGTAGATGGAGTTGGGCTTTAGGAATGTTAACGCCCTTCCTGGAACTTAAAAACCCGCTGTTCTGGATCTCAACTACGATTTCACGGTCATGCTTTTCCACCACTTCAGAGATGATATAGCCGTCATTGAAAAGCAGCTTCATGCCAACATTGACAGAGTCCAAAACTTCGATCGGAGTAATCGAGATCTGCTTTTCATCCCCCACTACCCCCTCTACAATCTTTAGCCTCTGCTTTGCCTTCAGCTCCACTCCACCATTTTTCATCTCACCGACACGGATCTTCGGCCCCCTTAGATCGACCATGATCGCAAGCGGTTTGTTTAGTTCTTCTCTAACTCGTCTTAAATGCTTAATACGCTCAAGATGTTCTTCATGGCTTCCATGGCTAAAGTTGAGCCTGGCAACATCCATCCCCGCTTCCGCAAGCTCCCTGATCTTTTCATAGGAACTCGTCGCAGGGCCTAAAGTACAAATAATTTTAGTTCGTGTGTGCATGGAGTTAATATTACTCAAAATCGAATTTAACAGGGAAGGATTCGGTAACGGTAACGCAATCGGTAACGGAAACGAATTGGGATGTCATCATGCCGTTACCGTTACCGATCCATTATATCATGCTGTAACGGTTATACATCCCTTTCTTGAAAAAAGGCTTCTCGATGGCTTCTCAATGCTAATCTCGACATAACATCCCATGAGAGAAAGATAGTGCATTAACTTTTCTGAACTAAATTCGTTAAATTTTCCAGAAATAATCATAGAAACCTTTGGCTGAGAAATACCTAATTTTGTCGCGATCTCCTTTTGAGATCGTTTGCTAGATTTGATCATGAGACCAAGCTCATGCATTAGACGAGCTCTTGTTAGAAGCTCTTCTGAATCCTCCAATCCGAGATCTGCAAAAATATTGCTTGTGGAGACTTCGTAGTCCTTTTCTTTTTTGCTCTGCATCTTATTTCTCTCCTATCCAATCTCTATAAATCCATTCAGCTTGCTTAAACCTTTCATGGATTAAATCTCTATCCTGTTTAGATGTCTCAATACCTTTTGGGCTCTTTTTTTGGAAGACATGCAAAACTACAATCGCTTTTTCAAAGCGTACAGTGTAAACAACCCTATAAGTCCCACCAGGATCATTTTCTCTTAATTCAATAACCTCGGCACTACCAAATCCTTTAAAGACCTTTGCTATATCAGGGAAAGCTCCTGTCTGTGCTTGATATAGGGCGTAACCAAATTCTCTTATTACTGGACGAGGTAGCTTCTCAAGGTCTTTCTTTGCAGCTGAGATCCAAAGTACTTGTTTCAGTTCCGAGGACATTCCTATATTCCTGTATATTCCAATTATACCGAATTCGGTATATTTAAATCCATTAAAAGACTTTTTTTTGAATTGATCGGAAAATAACCCCAAAGCTGATACTCTAAAAAGCTGCTGGGAGGAAACAAAAATGGTCAAGACAAGGACATCCGCCAGGCGAAGAAAATTTTTAACAAATACGTCTCGTCAGATGAGGAAGCGTAGAATGAAACTCAAAAAAGGTACTGGGATTCGACAAAGCAATCCCACAGAAGAATTAATGAACGAGGAATTAATTGGCCGCGCAATTTGGGAATGCCTAAAGAATGGAGATTCAGAAGGCGTGATCGAAGTGATCCGTATCTATTTGGAAGCCGTGAATAAAACTCAGATTGCCAAAGAAAGCGAAATGGCCCGTTCCACAATGTATCATACTTTGAAAAGCAAAAACCCCACTGTGAAGACGCTAGCTAAGCTCGTCCACGCCTGTATTTAATCTCGTTTACTTTACCTAAGATTTCATTTCCGTTACCGATTCATTAACATGATAGCCAAGAGGAAAGGATATGAAATGAGAAAAAAAACTCATATGACCACAGACAATATTTTTGCTGATCTAGGCTTAGAAGATGCTGAAGAAATGAGAGCTCGTTCTGATCTATTGTCCGAGCTTGTTCATATCATAAGAAAAAGCGGCTTAGCTCAAAAAGAGATAGCAGCTATTTTAGATATTAGTGAGCCTAAAGTTTCTGCTTTAATGACAGGGAAAATTAATGACTTTAGCAGAGATACTCTTATGCAATATCTCACCAGACTTGGAAGCAATGTTGAAATTAATGTTCGCACCCGCCATCGGGTCTCTCGTTCTGTTAAAAGAGGAATGAAGACTGTGAGG
>DATIJO010000092.1:0-2995 GCA_035478555.1 Chlamydiales bacterium | reverse complement strand
ATTTACAAAATGATTTTATGCCTTGGGGCTCTCTTCCTGTTAAAGAGGGAAATGAGATCCTTCTCTTCATAAATCCTTTAATGGATCGATTTTCACACGTCTACGCAACGCAAGACTGGCATCCTGAAGATCATGTGAGTTTTGCTGTAAACCATGGCAAAAGACCCGGTGAGACAATTGAAGTTCACCACGAGACCCAAGTGCTCTGGCCTGAACATTGCGTTCAGAATACTTTGGGTGCAGATCTTGTACCGGGAATCAATAAGGAGAAGATTGAAAAAATATTTACCAAAGGCAGTGATTCGCAGATCGATAGTTATAGCGCCTTTTTTGATAATGCCCGGAAAAAAGAGACAGGCCTTCATCAATATTTGAAAAAAAAGAATATTAAAGAGCTCTATTTTGCAGGTGTAGCTACTGACTATTGTGTGAAGTATTCTGTATTAGATGCCCTCGAATTAGGATATAAAGTATTCGTTATCCAAGATCTTTGTAGAGGGGTAGATCTCCATTCCGGAGATGTAAAAAGAGCCTTAGAAGAAATGAAGTCTAAAGGTGCAAAGATCATTTTATCTAAAGCTATTTAATAGTCTCATTATTATAATAAAGATCAAATAAACTTTATTATATTTAATCTTTTAGTATGCCTAGAATAGAAGCTTTATCTTTACCCCAAGAGACTGAAACTTTCACCCCGCCTACAACCTCTTCTCTTTTCACAGTGGCTAAAATGAAAAGGGCTCTTTGTTATTTTTTAAGCGCTATTACCGGAATTGGCGCAACCCTTGTGATGGGGTTTGCATTTACGAAAACCTTTCTTCCTCTTTCAGCAGGTCTAGGTGGTATCCCCCTTGTTTTACTTGCCTTTTACTTTGGATGGCAAGGGGCAAGAATTTATGACTATAGCGACCCAATAGAATTAAGCCTAATTCAGGAAGAAGCGCTTCATAAACCACTTCTTGATCTTGCTTCTAGACATAGCTGGAAGAATCTCTTCCTTTATCAGATCCTATCTCCTCCTGCTTTCTCATATGCTTTTAGACAGAACGCGGAAAATATTGATATTACAGGTCTTGTCCTCATGAGAAAAAAAGCAGGGGAAGGTTTAGATGCGGCAAATATTGCGGCCGGAATGGGGCAGCTATTGAAATATTCCATTCCCGGTTTAAAAAGGTACCGTGAAAGATTTCATCAAGAAACCAAATCACTTCCCTGTGTAGAAATCCTTAAAAAATATCCCATTGATGATTTAGCAAAATATCAGGTTATCAGCGATGAAGAAGCTGAAATTTTGTTCAAATTACGTGAACAATATGAAGCTGCTAAAGCCCAATGCAAAACCCAAATCGATTATTCTGAAAAGGAATTCCGAAATAACACCGCATCCAGCCGCCTTCTTACCACTGCCGGACAGTTTGTTGGTCATGAATATGTAGCTATCGCAAGTAGAAGAAGGGCAAGAGATCCCTTCCGCTTCCGTGATTTTTCCCGCCATCTAGGCGTAGAAATGCTTGGCGACAGCGCCTTCAATGCTCTCACAGCTCAAGAAAGAGACCATAGGCTTGCAGCTACTGCCTTCCATGGAGACCAGTTCAAGCAGAGGCTGAAGAACATCAATGATCAGTATGTCGCTTATCGCAAAGAGCGCGGCTTACCTTATCTTGGATCTCCTCAGTAGATAGTCCCTCAATAGATACCCTCTTCAAACGTCCCGTCTCTCCCGTAAGGATCTGAATAGCGCTTTTGGGAACCTTGAATAGCTTTGAGAGGAAGTATATAAGCTCCTCATTTGCTTTTCCTTTTTCCGGGGGAGCGGCGATCTGTATTTTTAGCGCCTCTCCCACATACCCCACAACCCGGCTTTTAGCTGCATTGGGGATAATTTTACACTCTATAATTCCCATAATTATTTCAAGGGAGGAAGAAGATTTTCCTCCTCCTCCAGCAACAATTTTTTACCCCACTATTACGTAGGCAACTTTTACATTTCCAAAGGAATTGGACCTTCTACTTAAGCCTCCATCTACCCTACAGGAGAGACTCAGAATTCTTGTTTGAGGAAGGTTCCAACTTTGTTCGCAAAACATCTCTTGATAGATCTTTTTAGGATTGTCAGTTTGACCAAAATAGTGAAACTCTTGTCCTAAATAAATTGCCCAAAGAGTTTTCTCTTCGGTAAACGCGCTCCATTCTTTATTAAGGCGAGCAACTACACCAGCAGTTTCTCTTCCTTTAACAAAACTAAGGATATGTAATCCTATATCATGAACTACACTTCTACCAACAGCAGCCATAAGCTACCTCCTTTTGGATGGCTAAATGGGATATCTGAAAGCAATTATTACTTCAAAATATTTTTTACTTGTCTAAACAAAAAGGGCATAGCCAATCGTCGAGAGTGCAAACGCTGCATAGACAGGCACTTTTGCTATCTTGATCTCATAGAGCCTATGCAAGATGTTCAGCACGCTTAGTACAATTAAGCCAGGACATACGATCTGTAGAAGTGGAGATAGCAACTGTGCAATTCCCATAAATCCAAGTAGAGATATCAGAACAGAGATCGCAAGTGATAGTGCAAGTCCCTTAAGAAAGGTGATTTTGCCTTTGGAGAGGGTTTTCTGAATATATTCAGCGGAAATTGCCGAGAGTGGGATTGCTGTAGTCATGCAAGCAAGAACTACGATAATGGATGCAAGAAGGGCGCCCTTTTCACCAAAGAGATGGTGGGAGATTGCGCTTAACCTTGCTTCCGGAAGATGTTCGGGCAATACGGGTGTGTAGTAAGAGCCCAGAAAGGTGAGTCCTACATACATAATTCCTAAGATTGAGGCAGCGATCAAGCTTGCTTGCACCATTTTTCTAAAGAGCGATTTCACTTCCACGCCCTCTCCTTGAAAGTGAGAAAGGACTAAGGGAGCAAATAAGAAAGAAGCAAGAAGGTCCAAAGTGTTATAGCCCACATTGAGGCCGCTTTTTAGAGCTTCGCCTTTTT
>DATIJO010000091.1:0-5128 GCA_035478555.1 Chlamydiales bacterium | reverse complement strand
ATGGAAGCCTTTTTACCCGGATCGCAAATTGATAATAAAAGGATTAAGAACCTTGATGACTTTATCGGCAATACCTACGATTTCAAAATCCTTAAAATCAATATTGAAAGAAAGAACATTGTGATCTCAAGAAGAGAGCTTTTAGAAGAAGAGAGAATTTCTAAAAAAGCAGAACTTTTAGAGAACATCAATATTGGCGATCTGAGAACCGGCGTCGTCAAAAACATTACTGATTTCGGAGTCTTCCTAGACTTAGACGGCATTGACGGCCTCCTCCATATTACTGACATGACTTGGAAGCGTATTAAACACCCTTCTGAAATGGTGCATCTTGGACAAGAACTTGAAGTCATCATCCTTAGCATTGATAAGGAAAAAGGAAGAGTCGCTCTTGGCCTCAAACAAAAAGAATCCAATCCTTGGGAAGAAATTGAAAGAAAATATCCTCCCGGAACAAGAGTGCGCGGCAAGATCGTTAATTTGGTCTCCTATGGAGCCTTTATTGAGATCGAACCCGGCATTGAAGGGCTTATCCACGTATCTGAAATGTCTTGGACAAAGAATATTACCGATCCAAGCGAAATGGTACGCATCGGCGATGAAGTGGAAGCGATCGTACTTTCCATTCAAAAAGAAGATGGCAAAATCTCTCTTGGCATTAAGCAAACTGAACATAATCCTTGGGAAGATGTGGAGAAAAAATATCCCATCGGAAGCAGCGTGACCGCTGAAATCCGTAACCTTACCAACTATGGAGCGTTTGTAGAATTAGAGCCAGGAGTTGACGGTTTGATCCATATTTCTGATCTAAGCTGGATCAAAAAAGTATCCCATCCTTCTGAAATCTTAAAGAAGGGCGATAAGGTAGAAGCTGTGGTTCTTTCCGTCGACAAGGAGAGCAAAAAGATTACTTTAGGCGTAAAGCAATTGAGCAGCAATCCTTGGGATAATATCGCAAGCACAATGCCTGTAGGCACCCTTGTAAAAGGAGTTGTCACAAAAACAACTGCCTTTGGCGCCTTCGTTCAACTTGAGAATGGAATCGAAGCATTGATCCATGTCACAGAACTTTCTGATCAACCCTTTGGTAAAGTAGAAGACATTATCCATAAAGGCGACGATGTTACTGCAAAAGTAATCAAATTAGACTCAGAACATAAAAAAATCGCACTTTCTATCAAGGACTATCTTGTAGAAAAGAACCAAGAAAATCGTGATGATATCGTGGTAGGAAAAAAGCCTGCTGCGAAGAAAAAGAAAAAAGCCGTTGAAACAGAAGAAGAGAAGAAAGAAGAATAAAATTTTCTTTGCAAACTCTTAGAAGGGCAAAATATCAATGAATAAAGATCTAATAGCTATTTTTGAATATCTTGAGCGTGAAAAAGGTATTAAGCGCGAAATCATTATTGAAGCGATTCGCGAATCCCTTCTCGCAGCAGCTAAGAAGAGCATCAAGAACGTCGGAAACGTGAATGTGCTCATCCAGCCTAAGTCCGGCGATATCGAAGTTGTCACGCAAAAGAAAATCGTGGAAAAGGTGGAAGAGCCTGAAGAGGAGATCTCCCTTGAAGAAGCGCGTGAATTAGAGCCAAACTGCGCTCTTGGCCAATGGCTTGAAATTATCATTACTCCTCAGGATTTCGGACGAATAGCAGCCCAAACGGCACGCCAGATCATCACGCAAAAGCTGAGAGGAGCCGAGAGGGACGTTATTTATGAGGAGTACCGCCACCGTGCAGGTGAGATTATCTCCGGCACAGTGAAGCGCTTTGTCCGCGGCAAGACCATGATCGTTGACCTCGGCAAAGTAGAGGCCATCTTGCCAGAAAAGTTCTATCCGAAAACGGAACACTACCAAGTGGGCGAAAAGGTACAAGCGCTTTTATTAGAAGTAAGAGATACTGAAAACGGCGGCGCTGAAGTAGTGCTCACTAGAAGCCATCCCCAATTCGTAGCAGAGCTCTTCAAGCATGAAGTCCCTGAGCTTGCCGATAAAACAGTAGCAATTGAAAAAATTGTACGTGATGCCGGCTACAGAACAAAAATTGCAGTTAGATCTTATGACAGCAAAATTGATCCGGTAGGAACATGTGTAGGAGTTCGCGGCACCCGTATTAAAAACGTGATCCGTGAATTAAATAATGAAAAAATCGACGTTATTCCCTTCTCTGATGATTCTATCCAGCTGCTTCAAAATGCTATCTCTCCCGTTGAGATCCGCAAAATGAAAATGGGCGAAGACACAATTTCTATTATTGTCTCAGATGAAGACTATCCTGCTGTGATTGGAAAAAAAGGAATGAACGCAAGGCTCATCTCCCAACTCATAGACAGCACATTAGAAGTGCAAAAGCTTAGCGAATACCAAAAGAACATTACCGTTCAGATGGAAGAGCTCTCCCGAAGCACTGAACCAGAGCTTGATGCTCCGCTCCGCATAGAAGGCGTAAGCAATTTAATCACTGAAAGTTTGATCTCTGCCGGATTTGACACCTTGCGTAAGGTTGCCAGCTCCAGCCCGCACGAACTTACTTCAAAAGTACCAGGATTAAACTACTTCGATCTAGCAGATAAAATTTTAGAAATGAGAAATAAACAGGCAGAAGAGAGATAATCTTGGCAAAAAATCTAAAGCTTAATATTAAAAACGCTCAGCTTGCTGAAGCTCTTTCGATCAAATCCATCAAAGGCAAAAAGATAGCCGAAGAAGAGCAACCTGAAAAGGAAGCAAAAAAACCGGCCAAAGCGAAAGTTGTAACTAAGGAACCAGTAGCTCCTCCTTCACCTGCGAAAGAAGAAGCCCCAAAAAAACCAAGGGCTAGGATCATGGCAGCTCCCGAAGAGGTTCCTGCTGCTCCTGCTATAGAAGTTAAAAAAGAGGAAGAGGTTGCACCTCCTCCATCTCCCTCTGAAATTAAAAAATCAGCCGAAAAGCCTGCTGAAGCAGCACCTGCAGCTGCAGAAAAACCTGCTACTGAAAAAGCAGCCCCGAAAGAAGAAAAGCCCGCAGAAACCAAAGAAGAAAAGCCAGGCATTTTAAAGCCAAAGAAAGAGATCGTCTACGAAGAAGAGGCCCCAAAAAAGGTCCAAGGCTTCCGCGACTTCAAACCAGCTAAGCAAAGAGAAGTACGCTTCGATGCTAGAGACCGTCAAGGACTGCGCGATCTAAAGGAAGATGAAGCTTGGCGAAAGAAACGGAGATTCCTTAAAAAACAGGTTCAAGAAGAAGTCGTTGTTCGTCCCAAATCTTTAAAGATCAGACTTCCTATTACCATCAAAGATCTCGCCCAAGAGATGAAATTAAAGTCATCGCAGCTAATTTCCAAACTCTTCATGCAAGGGATCACCCTCACTTTAAATGATTATTTGGATGACGAAACTACGGTCCAACTTTTGGGCCATGATTTTGAGTGCGAAATCACGATTGATACTTCCGAGCAAGAACGCCTTCAAATCACCGGCAAGAGCATTACCGAAGAGATCAAAGAGACAAACCCAGACCTCCTTGACTATAGACCTCCAGTCATTACCTTCATGGGCCACGTTGATCATGGTAAAACTAGCCTGATCGATTCTATCCGTAAAAGTAATGTAGCTGCTGGAGAAGCTGGAGCGATCACCCAACATATCGGCGCATTTAAGACAAAAACACCTAGCGGAGAGATCACTATTTTAGATACTCCCGGCCACGAAGCCTTCTCTGAAATGAGAGAGCGCGGCGCAAACGTTACCGATGTGGTGGTCCTTGTTATCGCTGGCGATGAAGGAATGAAAGAACAGACCCAAGAAGCTCTAAGACAGGCCAAAGAAGCTAAAGTACCTATCGTAGTTGCGATCAATAAAGCGGATAAGCCTACTTTTGACCCTCAAAAAGTTTACCGAGAATTGTCAGATAATGAACTACTCCCAGAGGCATGGGGCGGATCAACGATTACCGTGAACTGCTCTGCCCTTACCGGACAAGGCATACCTGACCTTTTAGAAATGCTCCATCTTCAAGCAGAAATCCTTGAGCTGAAAGCAAATCCTCAAACAAGAGCAAGAGGCACAGTATTAGAATCCGAGATGCATAAAGGCCTTGGCGCTGTCGCTACTGTCCTGGTACAAAACGGTACACTCAAAATGGGCGATGCGATCGTTTTAGGCCACTATGCCGGCCGTGTGAAGACAATGCATGATGAACATGGCAGAACATTAAATAGCGCAGGTCCCTCTACTCCTGTAAAAATAACCGGACTTTCCGGCCTTGTCGAAGCAGGCTCTGACTTTATCGTGGTAAAAAATGAAAAAGAAGCGAGAGAGCTTGCTCAAGACCGTTCTGAAGGATACAAACAAGAGCAGTTCCTACGTTCTAAAAAATCTGCGATGGACAAGCTTTTACAGCTAAAAAAAGAAAATGGCGAAAAAAAGGTCCTTGCTCTAATTGTCAAAGCAGACGTCCAAGGCTCTTTGGAAGCTTTGAAAACTTCGCTCTCCAAACTCCCCTCCGACAAAGTCCGTCTAGAAATTGTTCAAGAAGGCATTGGAGCAGTTACCGAATCAGACATCGAACTTGCATCAGCTTCTAAAGCCCTTATCCTTGGCTTCCATACCAAAATGGAGCCAAATGCCGAAGGCCTTATGAAGACCAAAAAGGTCACGGTGCGCCTCCATGATATTATCTATCATGCAGTCGATGATGTAAGGGCCCATATGACCGAACTTCTGGATAAGATTGAAGAACAAAAAGATACAGGCTCTGCCCTTGTCAAACAGGTCTTTAAATCTTCTCAGCTTGGCAATATCGCAGGATGCATTGTCCTCGATGGAACGATTGCAAGAAATAACTATATCCGCGTGATCCGTAATAAAGAGGTAATCTGGAAAGGAAAACTTGCCTCTTTAAAACGTGTCAAAGAGGATGTCAAAGAAGTCTCTAAAGGCTTTGAATGCGGTATTGTTCTAGATGGCTTCCAAGATGTCAAAGTTGACGACGTCCTACAGGCCTATGAAATCGTTTACCACAAACAAGAACTCTAAAATCGGGATAGCCTCATGAAGAAACAGCGTCTCGAAAGGCTAGGCTCCCTTTTAACAGAGGTCATTTCTGAAGTAATTTCTCAGGATGTTCGCAATCCTAATGTATCGC
>DATIJO010000090.1:0-5038 GCA_035478555.1 Chlamydiales bacterium | reverse complement strand
CGTCCGGCTAAAAAATTTACATCTTTAATATTGGGGCATCCTCTGATCGCTAAATCAATTACATTTGGACATCTGTCTAAAAGATCCCCTAATTGTTTAGGGGTCATATCAGAATTGGAAATATCTAAATTATAAATGTTTGAATTGCAAGGAAAGGGTTTTCCCGGATTAACTTTTTGGAACTGGCTCATTCGTACTAGTGTTGCAAATCCTTTCTCTCCCTCCATCTGGGTCATAAGTATATGACGAAGAGCCATCCATACTTTAGGGATAGAGGATCCGATTTTCACTTTATGCGATTCTAAATAGGAGGCTATATCTCTCCCGGGCAAGTATTGAAGTACAATCTTCAATAGATCGCGAGTTCTATCCAATTTAATGAAGAGTGATTTTTCATTTTGAGGAGGAGAGATCCTCCCTGTACAGATCCACACTCTTTGAAAAAATGAAGTTATTGCTGCCATAAAAATCGAACAAAAGATCGTGCAAAAAAACCGAAAAATTCTTCAACTAAAATTTTATTATCCTTTGTCAATAATTATTTAAATTGAAATTTTCTCATTAATTTTGTTTAATTTCATTTCTAAATTAATTGAAAAAGAAAACGAAAACGACTTAAACGATTCTTAGAATTTCAGATGTTCAGAAAATTCCCATTCCTTTTCCTACTTTTTGCCAATTTTATCTTTGCTGAACCTGATTACCAGTTCATTGGCGACATCAACATGTCTCCCTATGCCGGCGGCGAAGATCTGATTTCCGTGCAGCATTTTCTAATGGAGGGAGAAGACTGGCTCTTAAGAAGGCCTCCGACAGAAAAATCCTGGGGAAGAAGCGTAGGAAGATTTTTTGAGCTGATCGGCTGGGATATTGTAGATACCTATCTCATGGTCACTCAGCATGAGATCTTTGGCCATGGCTACCGTATCCGTGATTTAGGAAGACATTACGCCAAAGTTTCAGGCTATGAATTTAATTGGGACGGCGCTGTTACGAAATTTGGTATCAGCGAAAATCTCACCACCTCCCAAATGACTACTATTGCTATCGGCGGCGTGGAAGCTACCGCAATCCTTGCAAACCGTCTTCGTTTTAAATTCTTGGAAAACGGCCGGATCGATGGAAGAGAATCGGCCCTCTATCTTCAATCGCAGCAGGACTTAACTCATTACATTTATTCGATGAAGAATATCTTAGAGCCATCTCCTGGCGGACATGATATTTCTAGCTACCTCTTTTATCTTAATTCCACCTACCCAAAAGGAACTCTTACTAAAGATAATCTACAAATCTTAGCTGCCCTGAATCTCTTAGATCCTTTTACTTTTTATGCTTACTACGCCTGGGGAAAATTCATCGTTGATGGAAAGCCCATGCACATCCCGATGATCCATATCAAAGATTATAAGTATCTCCCCTCTGCAAGACTTGGGCTTACTCCTTTCGGGCCGGAATACTTTTTAGAAAACTTTCTTGTAAAAGACAGAAAGCCCATCTACTTCTATCTCAAATGGGGCAGCTTTGCGGATAACAACTACTTTGGGCTTGGCATCGAGCAGCCCCATCTCTTTTCTTGGGAGAGCCTTTTCTTAGGCTACCGCTTTGATGCCTGGTATCAACCCAAAGTCCTTTCTCAAAAAGGAGCCATCCAAGCCTTTAACCTGGAAGAAAATCCAAGCCTATCTCGTGTGATCTTTCCCTACCCGCAATCGGTCCTAGATAAAAAAATCCCGGGAGCTTCCTTTTCTTTACTATTCGAAGCAAGGGTAAGAGATAAATGTTATTTTTATCTGGAATCTGGCTTTAAAACAAAAGGCTTCCTGCCTGGGCAAGCGCTGCGATCTTCTCCAATTTTCAGGGGCGGATTTTCCCTGCATTTTTAATGAAGAATTGGTATATTAGATGACCCAATAACATTGATTTTTTCCCATAAGACATGCTATTTTCTATCACCTAAAAATGAGAAAAATATGTCAGCTCCAGTTTCTCCTTTAGCAACTATTCTCAAGTCTTTCACATTTGCCCCCATTAAAAAAGAAGAAGATATAAATGCAGTAGACGAGCATAACTGCACCCAGCTCTATTATTTTATAAGAGACCATTCGGATGATGTTGATGGAATAAGAGCTCGTCTAAAAAGTGGCGCCTCGCCCTATGTAGGAGAATCCCCCTTTCTTTTGATCAGGAATAACGTTCCTTTAATTTTGATCCTGTTAGGCGCAGAACATGTTCCTGCCTTGCAGAGATGCAGAGACCTTCATGAGGTTTCCGATCTTCTCTTTCCACCCATTAAGACCCTAGATGCCTCTACTATGGCCGAAGTTGGAACTCAACTTCGTAGTCCAAGAGAATATAGCCGGTTTGAGGCAAGAACAAGATCCATGACTGCGCCAACTTGCGACTTTCGCAAAATAATGGCATCAATTGCAAAAGAAACAACAAAAAGTAAAACTGCCGAAACACTAGATCAGACTTGTAGAAGGGCTAAATTAGATGTTGTACAAAGGGCATTAATAAAAGACCATCCAATATTAAATGAAGCATGGAGATGTGCAAATCATCCCCCTGCTACCCTACACCTGGTCAAAAACCCCAATGTAAGAACAGGTTTTGGGTATAACTTTAAAAAACATGTCATTGAACTTGGAAATTTTGATTCCTTTGAAAAGCTTGTTTTTAGGCTAGTATATGGCATTTTATTCGCACTTCAAAGTAAGACAATTAATGACCTAGCAAGCACGCCCACCCAAAGAGAATATTACGCTATTTTTCGGCTTTTCTTGCATCATGAGACTGACAGACGCGCAAGATACATCTGCAGCTCTTTCTTTGAAAATAAGGAACCTGACCCAAAAGAATTTTTTGAAGAGTGGAAGCTCATCAACTCAGACCCCGCTCACCCCAACTTCGCAATCACCCAGAGCATTCGTCTTTCTTGGGATGAGTTCTATTTTCACACTTTTTTCCAATTCGATACTGACTATCTTTCTCAAAGATTAAAAGAACTAAGCGAATTAACATAGGCATACTATGACATTACCAGCAGCCGGAAGCAGATCTCAAAGCCCAGTGTTCTATCATCAACCACCGGATAGGAATATAAATGAGTTAGATGGAGATGATTGCTCTGAGCTCTACCATGCAGTGCAAGCGGGCAATGAACCCAAAGTAAGAAAACTACTGTCAGCTGGTGCATCCATTTACGCTGGAAGCTCACCCTTACCTGTAGCCATAAACAATGTTCGTATTCTTTTACTTCTATTAGGGATAGATCATTTTCCAAATCTTCAACGCTGCACAAATTTTCATGAGGTCTGTTCTGTCCTTTTTCATATTAAAGACCCTTTGGCATGTTTGCCATTAATAGGGGAACACATCAAAGGAACAGAAGCTTTAGACGCATTTGAACTAGGGATGCGAAACACCGAGAAAAACCCTCTAGATCTAAACTCACTCATGGAGGCAATCGTTACAAAAAGAAAAGTAGCCAAGCCTGTATTTTCTACAGATGAGAATAGAAGAAATTTTTTTGAAGCACAGTCGCTTCAAGCTCCGATTACTATTATAAGAGAAGTCCTCATCGAAACATGTCCTCTTTATAAACTTCTTTGGGAATGTGCAAATAAACCCGGCCAGTTAAAACTGTTTGATCCAAAAGAGGGAGAATTTGGAAAGAGCTACAGCACCATTGATCATTCAGTAACCTTCGGCCCTCATAAGACCTTTATTTCGCTTCTTCGGTCCCTTATTCACGGCACTTTTGATGCTCTCCTCCACGATACACTCATCTATCTTTTAGACACCCCAATTCACAGAGAGTTTTTTACTGTTATTAGAACCTTTTTGGACCACCAAACAACCCAGTATTTAAATAGGCTCTTTGTTATTTTATTTAATGATAAGAAAGCTGAAGTTCAATCCTTTAAAGCTTATTGGAACAACTCAGAACGTTTCGGAAAAACTGCAATATACAGACATCTCTGGGACCGTCTTTTCTTCTGCGATTACGTTACCACCTATAAAGGCTTTTATCTCTAAAACAATCAATTAAATTTTTTACTATTATATTTTATTTTAATTGAATATAACAATTATAAAATGTTATAATAATTGCATTATTAATTTTTATTTTTAATTTATTTATGGCAGCAGTAAGTTCAAGGCCTTTAAGCGCCTCTGTATCACTTCCTTCAATCTCTCCTGCAAAGAAAGGGGATATTAATCAGGTTGATGAAGAAAATTGCACGCAGCTTTATCGTGCTGTAAAAGCTGATAATCCTGCATTAGTTAGTGAGCTTATTGCTCAAGGGGCCTCTCCCTTTATCGGAAAATCCCCCTTTGTCTTGGCGTGTAATAACCCGGCCATGATCTTGCGTTTATTAAACTTACCTCCTACTCATGCATTAGGAAGATGCAAAAACCTTCATGAAATGATGCATCAGCTCTTTCCTAGACACAAAGCGCTAACGCCTACAGTTATGAGGGAAGCACAAAGAGAAATTCCCCCAGCACCTGCAATGTTAGCCTTTCTGAAGGAAAAGACCGTTTTTGAAGAAAGAGATTCTAAAGATAAAGAATCAATCTTTTCTACACCTGAAAAAAGACGCGCGCATCTAGAATCAACTTGTTCCAATGCCTCTCCCCAAAAAGTAGTAGATAACCTGCTTGAAGTATGCCCTGTGTTCAGGGTTGCTTGGAACTGTGCAAAACTTACTAAAATCGATGTAAATTTTAACAGAATTTGTAGATATAACATGAAAGATCACTCACTTGATCTTTGCCCTCTCGAATCTTTACAAGAAACCGTAAGACAAATTGTAACACACACAGTAATGTCTCTACATAGAGAGACTCATCTATTCTATTTAAAGAATATTCCTCATAGAGAAGATTATGCTGTTATCCAGGCCTTTTTAGCCTTTCAAATAGAATTAGAAGCTCAAAAGATCCTTCAATCTATCTATCCGGATGAAGTAGTTCCTACTAATGATTTAGCACTCTATTGGGAACAACAAAATAATGACTTAAACTCAAAGCT
>DATIJO010000089.1:0-2962 GCA_035478555.1 Chlamydiales bacterium | reverse complement strand
AACCTGCGTAATGGAGGATCCTATGCTTCTATTCCTTGCGGGATCATGGGAGAGTTTCTTGATCTAGATTACTCTAAACTTAAAAGTTTTTCACTGTACGGCATTGATATAGATCCCGAAACGTTAACCTCAGCAAGTGATTATGCGGATGAAAAGGGATTGAGCTCGCATTGTCTTTTTTTTGAGAAAGATGCTTGGGACCTTAATCTCAAAGGGAAATTTGATCTCATCGCAAGTAATGGACTTGCCATTTATGAACCTGATGATCAGAAGGTGGTTGATCTTTACCGTCAATTCTTCATCGCGCTCAAACCAAACGGAATCCTTATCACAAGTTTTCTGACTCCCCCGCCGGTCCCTGGGCAAATCACCGAATGGCTACCATCTGGGTTTAATCCTCAAGATGCCCTTTTACAAAAGATCGTTTTTATGGATGTGCTAGATGCTAAATGGCAAGCCTACCGTACTGAAGAAACAGTAAAAAAGCAGCTGCAAGAGGCAGGCTTTAAGGAAATTGTCATCCTCTATGACAAAGCCCATATCTTTCCAACGGTTGTCGCAAAAAAGCCTTAATATTACTACGGAGCTATTTATGGATATCTTCAAACCTGATGGAAAAAACGAGATCCACGATGGGATCAAGCATGAGCCAGGAGCAGGAAAACCGCTGATCGATTCTACCGATACAGCCATGCTCTTGATCGACCATCAGTCAGGACTTTTTCAAACGGTAAAAGATATTAGTGTTGCACAACTGAGGGCAAATACCGTCATGCTTGCAAAACTAGCGGCACTTGTAAAAATGCCCGTTATTACTACCGCCTCTGTGCCCACAGGTCCCAACGGACCGATTATGCCGGAGATCCAAGAATCTGCGCCCCATGCAGTCTTTGTGCCTCGTAAGGGAGAAGTAAATGCCTGGGACAATCAACAATTTGCTCAAACTGTTAAAGAAACCGGCAAAAAGACTTTGATCATGGCTGGTGTTTGGACAAGCGTATGCGTGATGTTTCCGGCTCTTTCTGCAAAAGCCGCGGGCTTCAAGGTCTATGCTGTGATCGACGCATCGGGCGATCCTAGTGAAATGGTCTCAAGAACTACTTTGGCGCGTTTTGCACAAGCGGGTATTATTCCCACATCGACGAATTCTATCCTTGCCGAAGTGCAGCGCACTTGGAATAGACCTGACGCCGATGACTTTTTAAAATTATACGCTATTGTATCTCCCAATTACGGCGCCCTGATCGAGAGCTATCAAAAAGCTCAAGAGGTAGCTAGGAAAAAATAGTTATAACTAGCTTAGTTTGAAGAAAAAAGCTTCCTAGTTGACACAATAATCAAAAACATGAATCCTAAGGGTAAGCCCGGAGGATTTTATGGTACGTAGAAGAACAAAAAAAAGAATGAGTCTAAAGAGAAAGGCTGCTCGTTTCAAAGCCTCGATCCCTGCAAAGAAAAGGAAGCTGAAAAGAGAGTTCAAGCAAATGCAAAAGACAGTTGATCGATCCTATTCTAAATTAAAAACGGAAATGAAAAAGAAAAACGCTAGAGCAAAATACGCTTGGGAACACCGAAAAGAGTTCGAAAGAGCTTGTAAAAGAATCCATAGAGATGCAGAGCATTCTAGGCACTTAGTAATTGCTTCGATCAGAAAAAATTACGGCAAATGCCTATCCGACTTGAAAAGAGCGGCTTAAAGATTGCAAAGAGGCCCTTCATAGGGCCTCTTAATAATTCTTTTCCCTCAATTCGAAATGTGTTAAATGACTAATTGTGAGATACCTTTTATTTCTACTACTTCCCTGCACGATATTTGCTTCTTGGATAGAAGCCGACTATCTTGCCTGGTTTATTAAAAAAAATCCCGAGCCTGTGCCTCTTGTCACCTTTGCTAATGAGGATGATGATCTACCAGGGGCGCTTGGACAGCCTCATACACGGATCCTTATGGGAAAAGAATCCATAGGTATGGGATGGCTGCAGGGATTTGAGATAAGCGCAGGCGCACCGATCTATTGCAAAATTGGTGTTGAGGCAGGTTACTTATTTCTACCTAGCGTAACGAAAAAAAGAGAGGTTACCACCTCAGGAGAGCCCGGTTCACCAAATTTAGCTGTGCCTATCTATGATACGACGGGAGTACTAGGACTGGGCGGCATTCCTGGAGAGACTATCTTTGTATTGCCTGGGCCCCTCGCGGGCAGTCCCTTTTTTTCGGGAGTATTCGACCTTCGTATTACTAGCTTCATTCAGGGAGCTGAAATCAATGGGGTGTACTCTTTCGCAGACCATTCTCAATTTAGTATAGACCTCCTTGCAGGTTTAAGATGGTTTGAACTGAAGGAGACTCTTCGCTTTAAATCAGTCACAATCACAGTGCCCGGCACTCCGTTTTCTTCCAATGCGAGCAAGTTCAACGACAGGTTCCAAACATTTAATAACTACCTTGCTGCCCAAATTGGATGTAAGGGACAGTACAATTGGCGCTGGTTGTCTATAGAAGGGATCGTCAAAGGATCAGTAGGTACAACCATAGAAGAGTTAAAGATACAAGGGTCAAGCAGCACGATTACCGGCACCGTTTGGTTTACAACAGTCTCTTCCTTTAGTGACAACATCAATGGGGGTATTTTTGCGGAACCATCTAATATCGGCTCTCACCACAATTTCCCCTTCGCCTGGTCCTTGGAAACAAGGGTGAAGAGCATCTTTGAGATCACAGAAAATTTTGGGATCGATATTGGTTACACCTTTCTTTGGATCAGTAGAGTCCTTCGTCCAGGGAAACAGATCGATCGTAAGATCAATTCCACGAGAACTGCCATGGCAGAGCTTTCTAGGGAAACCACCGGCACTGGCCCCGGCCCGATCCCCTTTGGAACTCCCGGACCTGCTCCGGCACCTGAGGGCCCCGATGCGCCGAATGCCCATCTTCAAGAAAGCACCTTCTGGGCTCAAGGGT
>DATIJO010000088.1:0-3478 GCA_035478555.1 Chlamydiales bacterium | reverse complement strand
ACCTTTTTATGGTCTCCATTAAAAAGAAGAAGAAAGGAGCTTTGCGTGCCTGTTGCTCCTTTTGATCCTAAAAAAGGAAGATCTGTTAGAAGCTGATCTCCTTTTTTGGCATCAACTAAAAAATCTTGCAGCCATAAAGAGATCCTCTTTCCAACCGTTGTAGGCTGGGCAGGTTGAAAATGGGTAAATCCCATGCAAGGAAGGCCTGCATTTTCTTTAGCAAGTTTTGCTAGCTTTTGCAAAATGCCGGAAAGATTTTTTTGTAGGATTTGGATCCCCTCTCGCATAAGGATTAGATCGGTATTGTCGGTCACAAAGGCGGAAGTTGCTCCTAAATGTATAATTGGCTTTGCAACAGGTGCTGCATCGCCAAAGGCATGGATATGGGCCATTACGTCATGGCGGAATTTTTTTTCATAAGCATGCGCCTTTTCAAAATCGATTTTGTGAATCGCCTTTTGCATCGCTTGGACCTGTGAATCTTTGATCGGAAGACCAAGCGCTTTTTGTGCTTTAGCTAGTTCTGTCCAAAGCTTACGGAAGGTAGAATAGCGTGTACGATTTGAAAAGAGCGCTCGCATCTCTTTACTTGCATAGCGCTCTGAAAATGGGCTCAGGTACTGATCCATTAGGCTTTTTTAACGCGTTTTGTGATCTCTTCTAAAATCTCAAGAAGCTCTTCTTTTTGCTCATCCGTTGGTTTGAAATAGCCGTGCTGAGAGAGAGATTTTAACTTTGAAAGCCCGCCAATGAGTTGGGCAGCCAGATTGGGAAGTCTTTTATCTGTTTCTGGTAATGGGAAAAGACTACGGATGATCGCAAGCAACTCTTTTTTAGGCTGTCCTGTGTAGCCAAGGACAAACTCTTCTTTTTTATCCAAATCGCCAGTCCTGCTAGCAAGTGTATAGATTGCTTGTCTCGGCATTGTGTCAATGACAGTATGAAGAGATGCAGGCATCGAAGTATAAAACTCATAGTATTGCAGAAAATTGTAAGGAGTTTGGCGGTTGCCGTAGGTTGCGATCAGCCATGCGGTAAAAGCACCGTCGCGGTAAGCTTTGAGGATCTCTTGGGCTTTTTTAATTCTTTCCCCATGAAGGATGACGGCTTGATTGGTGATGGCCTTTACTTCCTGAGTGATGGTCATGAGAAGACCGAGATCGCTCTCCACATCATAGGACTCATTTTCGCGAAACTCTTGGAGTAGGTTTTTGAGGTTTTCTTTTTCACGTTCTCCCA
The DNA here is from genome assembly GCA_035478555.1 of Chlamydiales bacterium. Taxonomy (GTDB): domain Bacteria; phylum Chlamydiota; class Chlamydiia; order Chlamydiales; family SM23-39; genus DATIJO01. The sequence goes on along the minus strand of DATIJO010000088.1, from coordinate 2,239 downwards.
GAGCAGTAACTCTGAAGACGCCCGAAAAGCTAGAGAGATTTCCGCTGGTTGTGCGTTCAGCAAGAGCGGTCATCTTTGGTTTTTCTGATTCTTTTTGTTTCAGCCGTAAATTTAATAGAGCATGAAACTTTCCCATGAATCTTCCTCCTGTATCTAGGATGTAAAGCGAGCTTTACATTCTTTTCAAAAGTTCTTTCGTTAAAGAGATATAATCCAATGAAGCTCTTGCTTTGGGGGCCGTCTCAAAGATCGGCTTGCCGTAAATCGAGGCTTCGGACACGGAAATATCTCTTCTCACTTTAGAAGATAAAAGTTTTCCTGGAAAGGTGTTTTCGATCACTTCAAGAAAAGTTTTGTTGCTTTTCCCTCTTGGATTCCAAAATGAAAGAGCAATGCCTAAAACTTTCAAATGATGCCTCTCTCCAATATTATTCATGAAGATGGCAAGGCGCTGAAGTCCTTTTACGCTATAGAATTCTGGAGTTGCGCAGACTAAAGCATAATGTGCAGCAATTAAAGATGATTCGGTGAGCCAGCAGAGAGATGGCGGAGTATCGATAATGATATAGTCATAAGTAAGAGGCGCTAGGATCTCTTTCAAACGTTCGTGGGAGTAGCGGTCTGCAGCAAGTGCTCCTGTGACTTCGACTCTTTCTAACCAAGTATCTGCCGGAATGATATCTAGATTTTTGACACAGGTGTTTAAGACCACTTCATTGACACTCTTTTCTCCTTGAAGGACCGGCGCCATGCTGTCCTGTTCATCAGGGTCGAAACCGAGACCTGTAGTCAAGTTGGCCTGCGCATCAAAATCGATCAGCAGTACCCTCTTATTATGGAATGAGGTAAGGGCAGCTCCAATATGAAGAGAGGTAGATGTTTTTGCAGTGCCTCCCTTAAAACTACTGACGGAAATCACTTTAGCCATCGAAGGGCTCCTTTTATACAGTTGTAAAAGGAGACATTAAAGCTCTTTCTCTTTTTTCCTGCAAAACTTTGGCCAAAAAATCTTCCATTTTCATTGTGCCGTGCACCACATTGTCACGGGTCCTTAAGGAAATGGTCTGGTTTTGAACCTCAACGTCCCCAACTGTCAGCATGTAGTTGTATTTCATTAGCTGGGCATTACGAACTTTTTTTCCGACTGATTCGTTGGAGTCATCTACATCTGCAATGAGATCTTCTTTTTGGAATTTTTTAGCTAGCTCGTGAGCGTACTCATTATGTTTTTCAGCGACAGGTAAAATACGGATCTGATTGCAGCTCATCCAGAAAGGAAATTTTCCTGCAAAGTGTTCAATCAAGATTCCAAAGAACCTTTCAATAGAACCGAAGATTGCGCGGTGAAGCATGACGGGACGCTTATATTGACCATCGGAATCAACGTAATGCAGGTCAAATTTTTCAGGCAAAGACATGTCAAGTTGTATAGTACCGCATTGCCAATGTCTTCCTAAAGCATCTCGAATATGGATATCGATCTTTGGACCATAGAAAGCACCGTCGCCTTCGTTGATTTTATAGGAGTGGCCCCAATTGTCTAAAGCGCCTTTTAAACCAGTGGTTGCTCGTTCCCAGTCTTCATCAGTACCAATTGATTTAGCGGGACGAGTGGATAGTTCAAGTCGATAAGAGAGACCAAAAGTCATATAGACTTTATTGGCAAACTTTAAAAGACCTAAAATTTCATCGGTGATCTGAGTTGGCTGTATAAAAACGTGTGCGTCGTCCTGATGGAAGCTTCTTACTCTAAAAAGTCCATTTAAAGCGCCTGATGCTTCAAATCGATGGACGTGGCCGATCTCGCCAACTCTTAAGGGAAGTTCTCTATAGCTATGCACTTTAGTTTTATAAAAGAGCATGCCTCCGGGACAGTTCATTGGCTTGATAGCAAATTCGCGGTTTTCGATTTGGGAGGTGTACATATTTTCTTTGTAGTAGTACCAGTGGCCGGATCTTTCCCAAAGCTCTTTGCTTAGCATGGTAGGTGTTTTAATCTCGACATAGTTGTCCTCTCTTTGACATTCGCGAAGAAATGCGATCAAATTGTTCCAGATGATCATGCCTTTGGGATGGATAAATGGCATGCCGGGGCCTTCTTCCATGAAAGAAAAAAGGTCCATCTCTTTGCCGAGGACCTTATGATCTCTTTTTTTTGCTTCTTCGAGAAATTGAAGATATTCTTTTAAGGCAGCTTTATCAGGAAATGAGATCGCATAAACGCGTGTGAGCATCTCTT
>DATIJO010000087.1:0-2541 GCA_035478555.1 Chlamydiales bacterium | reverse complement strand
CTTCCTAGAAAGATTTGTTAGCCTTTTAGCCACTGGGAAAGATTCAATTTTTTCGCATCTAATTTTTTTGCAGGCGCTGCTGCAGGTCTTGCTGCAACTTGTCTTGCTCGTTCTTCTGCAACTACGCTCTTTAAACGGGCTTCTTCGGCACGCATCACTGCTAGGTCAGCAGAGGAGCCTTCCATATATCCTCTTCTATCATCATCTTTCATACCTTGGCCTGCCTTATGACGCATTGCTTCACGTATAGAGCCTGAAAATCGTGCTCCTACCTGATCTGAACCGGTGATTATCTGATGAGCGTCATCTCGATCTGTGACAAGAGGTCTTAAGTCTTCTCTTAATCTGTAAATTTCTGCTATTAGTTTTTGACGCTCTGCTCTTTCAGCTTTTTCTTGTTCTTTCTGTTTTTTATCATCACCTCTTGGGCTTGGTTGCGGAGAAGGAGATGGGGAAGAAGGAGGCGTTCTTTCAGGAGAATGTTGTGGAGTTTTAGCTTTTGGTGTAGGAGGATTCACTGGCTTCTCTGGAGGTTTAGTCGGAGTTCTAGGAGTAGGAGCTGGAGGTAGATTGTTGAAAGTAACGTTAGGGCCTGGTGAGGTTCTAGGAGTTTTTTCAGGGGTCTTGGTCTTTAATATAGATCTTGGAGTTTTTTGAGGAGTTCTGGTTGTTCTAGGAGTTGGCGATGGAGATGGTGTTGGACTCTCAGATTCGGAATCGGACCCATCAGAATGGTCAGATCTTTCTGATCTTGGAGAGGCATCAGGAGAAGCATCTGGAGATGCTCCTGGAGTCACAGGAATATCTACTCTTAGTCTTGGAGTGCGTGGCGGAGTATATCTAGGAGTCACTGGTGGGGTTGCTTCATCCCCATCTGAATGCGCAGGAGATGATTCACCGGAATCAGTGAATGTTTGCGGCTCTTGATCTCCACTAGAGGTTCTTATTGAAACTAAGTAGTTATATGCTGAGCCAATTCCATTTCCAAGTCCATTTGCAATTCCACTTCCATATCCACCTGCAACAGATGTCACTCTTCTACATCTATCATACCAAGAACTAGAATAAGCGGAAGAAGGTGGAGTTGAGCTTAAGGGTGCTTTTTCATCCTGAGGTTGAGGTCTACTGTCATCGGGAAGAACTAAAGGAGCAGGCCTTTCGATAGGTCTTGAAATAACTGTTTCTTCTAAATCACCAGCATCCGTTGGAGCACCTGATTCTTCTACATGATCTGGAGTAATGGTTCGTTCAGTATGGGATTCAGTGTGACTATGTTCTGTTTCAGCGGTTCTTGTAGTTTGTTGTTGTCTAGACTGCTGAGCGGTTTTGACAGTAACGCTATCTCTTTCCATTTCCTCGAGCATCTGAGGAGTTAGCCTACTTTTATGTGCCGGACTCCAGACATGTCTTTTAAGAAAACCATTGATGCAAGGGCAGATAAGGAACGCTAAAATGAAAGCAATTATAGAGACGGCTGCGCCTAATTTGGTTGCGAAGTAGACAGAAACAACAAAGCCCACGAGAGCTGCTACTGCACACATTGCACGAAATGCTGTAAATTCTTTTCTAGTAATGAACCGAACAGAATTTACTTTTGGCAGTTCTGCTGGAAAATTATTTATAGAATTAATAGTTGTTGAGGCCATCTAATTACTCCTTTTATTGGCTAAATTTATACCTAATTAATCAATTAAATGGAACTAAAAAAAAGAAAGAAACTATCAATAAAAATTTTATGCGAAAAAGAGAAAATCGTTTAAACAATGATCTATGGACGCAGTAGCTTTATTTGATCCCGTTAGCACAGCTGAAAATCTTAAAATTGCCGCCAAGGATCTTGGTTTCAAGGTAATTGGAGTTTTTACTCAGCCATTGGAGTTTTTTAAAAAAGACTATCATGTGGACAAAGAAAAACTTTTTAAAGATTGCGATGAGGTGATCCAAGAAGAAACTGTAGAGAAGATTATAGAAAAACTTACCGATTCCAAATTTAGAATAGTAGCCGCAATAGCAGGCCCTGACAATTCAGTAGAGCTAGCGGACCATACAGCCTATTCTTTGGGGCTTTATTGTAATCGGTTTGATCTGATGGCCTCTCGAAGAGACAAAGGAGTGATGAGGAGAGTTTTGAAAGAGAGCGGTCTGCCTTGTCCCGATTTTGCCATTTGTGCAAGTGAAGAAGAGGTAAAAGAATTTGTTCGAAAACATTCCTTTCCTCTGATGATTAAAACTCCTAAAGGGGCAATGACAAGTCAAGTTTATAAGTGCAATGACCTACAAACTATCTTAACCCATTTTAAAGAAATTTATGGATCAAGAGATTTATACGGTAATTTTTGCGACCATGTGGTCGTTGAAGAATTTATTGAAGGAAAAGAGTATGTAGTAAACTCTTTTTCAGATGGTGAAAGAGTTCATATTACCGATGTTTGGGGATATGACCGCGTTAAGACCGAGCATTATGAAAACATCTATTATAATTCGATCCATTTGCCCTTTTCAGATCCTATAGTGAAACCTTTGATCGATTATGCGATAAAG
>DATIJO010000086.1:0-3465 GCA_035478555.1 Chlamydiales bacterium | reverse complement strand
ATGATAATTGTTCCAACAGGAGAAGATAGGCCTTGCAGACCTGCAGTAGATTCATTGATGGAGTGGGTATTTGTTTGAATGGCATCCGTACTCTTCTGGACGGACTGTGTGTTCTCATAAATGACCTCATTGCTCCTTTCCATATTTGCGTTCATCTGATGCAGAGTTGAGCATCCGGCCATTAGAAAAAGAATGATAAAAACCCAAACTTTCTTCATAATTTGTTATTTGCCATTTTTTAAATTTATCTTCAAGTAAATTTGTAATAATTTAATTTTAATTATGAACTATAATTTAATTATAATTGGAGGAGGAGCTGCGGGAGTATTTACTGCAATTAAAGCTCTTGAAGAATCTCCAAATATTAAAGTACTTCTTTTAGAAAAAGGTTCCCAATTGCTCACCAAGGTGCGCATATCCGGCGGGGGAAGGTGCAATGTGACCCACTCCTGTTTTGAGCCTAAAGAGCTAGTGAAGCGCTATCCTAGAGGTGAAAAAGAACTAGTAGGCCCATTCCACCGCTTTCAACCTAAAGACATAATCCATTGGTTAGAAGAAAGAGGCGTCCCTCTAAAAACAGAGGAAGACGGTAGAGTATTTCCAACGACGGATTCATCTGCTACGATAATCGATTGTTTTCTAGGGGAGCTAAAGAAAAGAAGCTGTGAAATCCGATACTCTTCTCAAGTTAGAAAAATAGAGAAAGGCTTTCAAATCACTTTGGATTCGGGAGAAACTCTTCGTTCAGATGCTCTACTTCTTGCAACCGGAAGCGCAAAGCAAGGCTATGATCTAGCTGCATCTCTTGGTCATACAATTATTCCTCCTGTCCCCTCACTGTTTACCTTTAATCTTCCCACTTCCCCTCTATTAGACCTTGCAGGCATTGTAACCTCTAATGTGGAACTAAACGTCGGAGAATATCGCACTACAGGACCCTTACTTCTCACTCACTGGGGATTTAGCGGACCTGCTGCGCTCAAACTCTCTGCTTTTGCTGCGAGAATTCTTGCCGAAAAGAATTATCACACTACGCTCACTGTAAATTGGGTGAACTCTCCCTATGAAACAGTCCTAAAAGAACTCTACATGAAAAAGGAAACATCTCCCGCACAGACTCTATCTTCCCTTCTTTTCTATCTCCCAAAAAACTTATGGAAGAGGCTGCTGATTAAATTTGGGCTTGATCCCGAGAAAAAACTTGCGGATCTTTCTAAGGCATCACTACAACACCTAGCTAAAAATCTCACCCAAGACTCCTACCAGATGGATGGAAAATCTACCTACAAAGAAGAGTTTGTTACTGCAGGTGGTATCAACAAAAAAGAGATCCACTTTCAAACAATGGAAAGTAAACTCTGTCCGGGGCTTTATTTTGCAGGCGAGATCGTTGATATCGACGGCATTACCGGAGGCTACAACTTCCAAAATGCTTGGACAGGTGCTTATTTAGCAGCGAAGGCTATTTCTTCAACAACTGCCTTAAAACATAAGGCATAATGCCGCCATGCTCGTAGTAGGCAATCTCTGTTGGAGTGTCAATCGCAGAGATCAACTTCGCACTCTCTTTTTTCCCATTGGACCTTTGGATCTCTAAAGTCACCTCTTGCCTTGGATGCAACTTATCTAGCCCATGCAAAGAGAAGATCTCATCTCCTTTGATCCCTAGAGTTTCAAAGCTCTCTCCTTCTTTGAATTGAAGTGGAAGTACGCCCATGCCAATCAAGTTGCTTCTATGGATCCTTTCAAAGGATCTAGCAACAACTGCTCTTACGCCGAGTAGCGCGGTTCCTTTTGCTGCCCAGTCTCTAGAGCTGCCCATTCCATAATCTTTTCCTGCGAAAATGATCAGCGGAGTCTTTTTTTGCGCATAGGCCATAGCAGCGTCAAAGATGCTCATGACTTTGCCTTCCGGCATTAGTTTTGTAAAGCCGCCTTCTTTGCCATCTGCCATTTTGTTTAAGATACGGACGTTGGCAAAGGTGCCTCGCATCATGACAAAGTGGTTGCCGCGCCTGCTGCCGTAGCTATTAAAATCCTCTTCGTTGACTCCCTTTTCTAAAAGATACTTGCCTGCTGGAGTGGAAGCTTTGAATGCCCCTGCGGGAGAGATGTGGTCGGTTGTGACAGAATCCCCAAGTAGAGCAAGGGGCCTCATATTGTTTAGTTCTTTTCGTTTGGGAAGCTCTAAAGTGAAATCCTCAAAATAGGGAGGATCTTGAATATAGGTGCTATTCTTATCCCAGTTGTATAGAGATGCTTTTTTCACTTTGATCTCTTTCCATACGGGATTATCTTCTAAGATATTTGCGTATCGTTTTTTAAACATCTCGGGTTTGATGCCCTGTTCGATGGTCTTATGGATCTCCTCAGGAGATGGCCAGATGTCTTTCAAAAAGACAGGTTTTCTATCTTTTCCAAGCCCGAGCGGCTCTTTTTCCATATCAATGTCCATTCTTCCCGCAAGCGCATAGGCAACAACAAGTGGAGGAGACATGAGGAAGTTGGCTTTTACTGAACTATGGATGCGCGCTTCAAAGTTACGGTTTCCGGAGAGAACGCTTGCGCTAATAAGATCATGGTCTTTGATCGCGTTTTCAATTCTCTCATCCAATGGCCCGCTGTTCCCGATGCAGGTTGTGCAGCCATAGGCAACTAAGTGAAAGCCCAGTTCATCCAGATATTTTTGGAGTCCTGTCTTTTCAAAATAGTCGGTCACTACGCGGGATCCGGGAGCTAGGCTTGTTTTGACAATCGAACATACTTTCAGACCTTTTTCTACCGCTTTTTTAGCGAGAAGACCTGCGCCAATCATAACGCTCGGATTAGAGGTGTTCGTGCAGCTGGTAATTGCAGCAATGACGATGCTTCCATGAGTCAGAATTCCTTCGCAAGGAACAGCCTCTGTGTACCCGGGTGGGATGAGCGCCTTTGTAATAGGCTTGTTAGCGACCATCTCATCTTCGCTCCAACCTACTTTGCCTTTAAGGCCGTTGTTTATCGTTCCTATGCCGCCGGTATCATGGTGAGCCTCAATTGCAAACGTACCTTTTGCATGCACATAGACTTTTGTTTTTAGATCTTTTTCATTTTTCTCATAACCACCTGAAGACACAGGCGCTCTCAAAAGATCATGGAACTTACCTTTAACATCGGTAAGATTGATCCTATCTTGAGGACGTTTTGGCCCTGCAACACAAGGTTTGATAGATCCAAGATCTAATTCCAGGACTTTGGTGTAGTCAATCTCGCCCTTTTTTGGGATGCCGAATAGTTTCTGAACAGAGAGATACTCTTTAATCAAAGAAATCTGCGCCTCGCTTCTTCCTGTCATACGAAGATAGTCCAGCGTTTTTTGGTCTACCGGGAAAAATCCCATTGTGGCTCCATATTCCGGAGACATGTTGCCAATTGTTGCCCTATCAGCAACAGAAAGACTTGCAGCACCCTCGCCAAAGAACTCTA
>DATIJO010000085.1:0-6989 GCA_035478555.1 Chlamydiales bacterium | reverse complement strand
GATCAAGGAATCGTTAGGTTGGTTGACTAGATTTATCGATTGGTTTTGTGGCCGCCAAAGAAAGTGGGTGGAGTTTGATACCAACTTAGGCAAAGTCAACATCGACGTTCAAGACGACAGCATCAACAACTTAATCGTCAGGGCCACTGTTGTTTATACTGCAGCTATTGGTTCAACAGCAAGGCCTGCCGCGCCGGTACTCCCTTCCAGCAGCATCCACGATCAACTCCACAATGCTTGCCAAGCTTATATGGCGGCTAAAAGTAATCCGGCGATAGCAAAAGATCTATTGAATAGAATAAGAAATCTTATGGCTCAAGGAGCTGACCCCTTTCGTTTATCTTGCGTTAAGCAAACATCTTTCCACATTGCCGGAAAAGATTTAGATCTAGTTAAAGTACTAACTCGTACTGAAAATGTAAAAGCATTTGAGCATTGCAAAAATATTCACGATTTCTGGGATGTTATCTATGAGCCTTCTACAGAAGAGCTTCCACGCGGTTGGGAAGCATGGATTAAGTTATTACCTCAGAGTTCTCTGACTGAGAGATTACAACTGGCGATAAAAGCTGAAGAAATCGAAGCTATGCCATCACTTGATAAAATCATCCCTGAACTTGAAAAAGTAGAAAAAAGCCTAGGTAGAAAGCTTAGTGCTGGGGAAATATTAGATCATTTAATGCGTTATTCATCGATTGAGATTACCTGGAAACAATTTGGATCTAATCCTCCAAAAATTGTGGATGCCCCTTCTAGCTTTTTTGCAGATTCCAGAGTCCATCGAAAAGGGCTAGGAGCTTGCTACAACTCCCATACTCATACGATTTTTATTGAAGAAACAGGCACATTGGCTCAAAAAATCTATGGCCTTGGCTTTGAGGTCATGAATGCTTTACAGCAAAAAGGATTTACTCAGTTGATTTCATTAATGAACTCAAGAGAGACAAGACTTCCTAGAGAATGTTTTGCCTTTTTAATAGAATATACTGAATTTGATTCAGGCCAAGGGCTAAGACTTTTAGCCCCAAAAGGTGCGTTAGAAAATCGAGATATTAGAGAATGCTGGATCGTGCAGAACATGGTATTAGGAGATGGATTAGTTTCCCATACTACTCCTTATCGAATGCGCTGGGATGAATATTATTCATGGGATTACGTTTGCACACATAGGGCAGAATTCCAAGACAAACTAAAGAAGCTTTGCCAAGCATGACAATAATATCAATTAGGCCAAGAACTTCTGAAGCGTATGTTCCTTTACAGATCACCGGGAACAATGTAGCTGGCGTTGGAAACGTAACAATCCGTGAAACGTTAGGATGCTTCGCTAAATTTTCCCACTGGATCTGCTGCAATACAAGAAATTGGCAGGCATTTCATACGAATCTGGGCATTCGCCATATCGATATACAAGATGACAACTTAAGAGCCAGGCTTCAAGCGGTCTATACCCCTCCACCAAGAGCAATACAGCCAGCCACCCTATCTTTAGATGGCCATCGTGACACTCCTCTGCATCACGCTTGCAATAACTATATTTCAGTAAAAGAGAATGGAGCTCAAGAAGCAATAAGAGATGCCTTGAATGCCGTTAGAAATTTAATCGACCATGATGCTGATCCATTTCTTAAAAACGCAGAGGGAATTTGCGCATTTGATATTGCTGAGAATGATCTAGCGCTTATCAAAGTACTCACACGCACTGAAAATGTAAGAGCGTTTGACCACTGTACGGATATGCATGATTTTTGGGATGTAGTTTACCCTCCTTGTAAAGACAAACTCCCTGATCAATGCCAAGAATGGATAAAAATATTGAAAGGAGAGTCTCTTGCTTCAAAATTAAAGGAGATCTCTTCAGAATTAAGAGCTCCCTCCTTCCTAGAAATTATCCAAGAGTTAGAAAGAGCGGAAAAGGAGCAAGGAAAACCCCTTACTGCAAAAGAAATAAAAAACTACTTAATTCAAAGAAATTTAATCTTTCAAAAAGCCTGGAAATTATTTGGCGACAAGCCTCCAAAGATTAGAGATGTCCCCTCTTCTTATTTTGCAAAGAGGAGAATTCACGAAGAAGGAGGTGCTGCAAGCTACGCATTTAAAAGCCATAAGATCTTTATTGAAACTACAGGCAGCATCAGACAAAAAATCATTTCCCTAAGTTTTGAAACCATGAATGCTTTGCTGCGCCATCACTTTTCAGATGTTAGTCATTCCATGGACTCAGCTGAGACTACTTTGCCTAGAGAGGCTTATGCCTTGTTAGACGAATACTTGGAATGGGATGCAACTGAGGCATTTCATAGGCTATATGATTTTGAAGACGACGTAGAAAAGAACTCAAGCTGGGAAGAGCAGTGGATAGATCAAAATAGGCCCGAGGCAAATCTCACTTCTCATACACAAGCCTATCGAATGACTTGGGATAATCTTTTTGCAATTAAATATGTTGCAAGACATAGAGCTGAGTTCCTTGCAAGACTAAGGGAACTACAATGACAACAATATCATTGCAACACCCTCTTAATCGTAGTTTGTTGATTGATGGGAACTATGTAGTTGGGATTGGTGACGTAACGATCCGCGAGTCTTTAGGCTGCTTTACTAAGTTTACCGACTGGATCTGTTGCAGCACAAGAGTTTGGCAGGCATACAGAACGAACCTTGGCATTCGCCATATTGATGTACAAGATGATGATTTGAGAAAACGTCTTGATGCAGTATACAATCCTCTACCTATAGCCATACAACATAGACCTATAACACCTGCAAGAACCGTCAATCTATCCTTAAATGCCTATCATGATACCCGTCTCCTTCAATGTTGCAGGTTATATATCCGTTCTAAAGCCAGAGAAAATCAAGTAGAAATAGATGACTCTCTGAATGCAATAAGAAACATTATGGAACATGGTGGAGATCCATTTCTTGCAACTGTGGAAGGAGAGACTTCCTTTCGTATAACCAGGGATGATCTAGCACTGATCAAAGTACTCACCCGTACGGAAAATGTTAGAGCTTTTGATCACTGCAAAGATATCCACGATTTTTGGGATGTGATCTATCCTCCTTCTACACATGAGCTTCCCGAAGGACATGAAGAGTGGATCCGATTAATGCCACAAAATAGTCTTGCTGAAAGATTACAAAAAGTACTACCAAGAGAAGAAATAGAAGCCTTTCCTTCCTTTGAAGCAATCATTGAAGATCTTAGGAAAGAAGAACAAAAAAAAGACAAGTCTTTGACTGCTCAAGACATATTCGATCACTTACGATCTCGTTATCCAGCCTTTGAAACTATTTGTAGGGAATTCGGATCGAATCTTCCAAAAATTATAGATCTTCCATCTAGTTTTTTTAGTTCTGAAAGAGTGCATGTAGATGGATTTGCGGCGCATTATCATGCTGAAAGTCATACCATTCGTTTAGAAGAAACGCATGACTTAAGTGTAAAATTCGTAAAATTGTTTTTTGAAATGATGAATGCTTTGCAACGTGGAAGGTTTGAAAAATTAGGGATTTTAATGATCACCGAGGATACCAGGTTGCCTCGAGAAGGTTATGTTTTTCTAATGGAATACATAGAACATGATTCGGCTAGGGCCTTTGAGATTTTAGTTCCTAGAATACTTGACACCGGAGATATAAGAGCACAATGGATCTTACAAAATAGACCAACAAGAGAAGGTTTAGTCCCTCATGCATTTCACTTTCGACGTTTATGGGATAAATATTGTGCCTGGCCCTATGTTTGCACCCATAGGGCAGAGTTCCAAGACAGACTTAAGAAGCTCTCTACTTAACCCTTCTTTTCACCTGTTCTGTTCTATGAAAGGTCTCCCACATGAGGCGGAATTGGGGACAGTTTTTTAAGAGTTCTGCTTTCGTGCCTTCTCCTATTTTTTCTCCTCTTTCTAGATAGAGAATCTTGTCTGCATGCTCAATGGTTGTGAGACGGTGTGCAATCAAGATTTGGGTCACAGATCCGTGAAGATCTACGATTGCCTTTTGAATACGGCTTTCACTGATAGCATCAAGAGAGGAGGTTGCCTCGTCCATGATGAGAACTGGAGATTTTTTTACGAGGGCTCTTGCGATTGCTAGACGCTGCTGCTGTCCGCCGGAGAGGGTTTTTCCGGTTTCCGCTAAGAGGGTGTCATACTGCTCTGAAAGATTTACGATAAATTCATGGGCATAGGCTTTTTTTGCAGCCTCTTCGATCTCTTCTCTAGTATGTGTCTCTCCAAAGGCGATATTTTCTAGAACAGTGTCATAGAAGAGAAAGGGTTTTTGAGGGACAAATGAGATGAGGTTTCGAAGAGACTTTTGGGTATAGGACTGCAAGGGCTTGCCGTCAATTCGGATCTCCCCTTCCTGCACATCAAAAAGCCTTGGAAGAAGCTGTACGATGGTTGATTTTCCGGCACCCGTTGGGCCAACAATGGCTACGGTCTCTCCTTTTTTTACAGTAAAACTTAAGTCTCTTAATACCCAATCTTTGCCATATTTGAATGAGACGTTATCAAACTCGATCCTATCTTCAAAAGTGGTGAGATCAATAGAGCCTGGCTTATCTTGGATCACGGGCTTTAGATGTAGCACTTCAAACATACGCTCTGCTGCTACCACACCTCTTTGGATGTTGGTGTTTTCTTCTGCGAATTTTTTCACAGGATCATAGAAGAGATGAAGAAGCGCGCAAAAGACGATGAGCTGAGCAAGGGTCATATGGAGAACATAGAGGCCGATTAAGCAAACGGCAGCAAGGCATGCGGTAGCTACTGTATGTAGGACAGGACGAGTAAGTAAGCTATACTTGGCATTCTTACTTTCAAGTAGGGCCATCTGGTCGTTTTGTTCTTTGTATTTCTGAAGGGAAAACTGCTCTCTAGCAAAAATTTTGATGGTGTGAATGCCTGATAAAAAATCTAGAAGCACAGAGGTGAACTTTTCCTGGTTTTTTTGCAACTGTCTAGAGACTTTCTTAACTTTTGTAGTCAGGATCACGACTGGTCCTACAATCAAGGGCATTCCTAAGAAGATAATAAAAGAGAGCTGCCAGGACATAAAAAAGCACATGGTGAGGGTAGAAATGATCGTAAACGGAGTCTGCAGGTAGTTGGTCAAAAGGGAGTTTAGAGAAGAGGCGATTTGACCTGCATCTCCGATGACCCTTGAAGTTAGGCTTCCCACATTATGATCCTGATAAAATTGAAAAGGCAGGCTCTGGATATGCTCAAAGTACTGCTGTCTTAAATCTCTAGTCACACGGATGGCTAGCACTTGCGTAGTGAAACGAGAAGAAAACAAGATCACTGCCTTAAAAAGGGCGATCACCATCAAAACAGTGATCAAAAGAGTGAAGTCTCTTTCAATATCAAAATTGGATGAGATTCTACGGTAGATCCAGTTGACAGGGTTGGTCTCTTTCTTTGAAGCGATATAGATGGCTGCATCTTGTTTCGTCAGAACGGATGGGTCTTTCTTTTCGATTGTTTGCCACTTTTCCTTCATATCCTCTAATGATACGTGGTCCACAGAACGGATGCGCTTTCCCTCCTCTTTTCCAAAAAGAGTAAAAAAATCTACGCCTGTATTGGCAAGGAGGCCAAAGGCGCATCTTTCTAGCTGGTCTGCAAAGGTAGCTAATAGAAGAGTACAAATGGTAAGAAGAGCAAAGCTAAAGTGTTTACGACTTCGAATGGCTGATTTAAGAAGTAATCTCATTCTAGAGTCTTTCCGTAAAATAGACGTAAGGAAACATCATAATGAGATGTCAAAAAAGATGCGAATGCATTTACGCTTTTGCACTCTCAAAACGTCCCATAACTCGGAACTTTTTATATCTTTTTTCAAGGATTACTTCTACAGAAAGAGTATTTAAAACTTCAATTTCTTGAAGAATGAACTCTTTGACGTTTTTATAGACCTCTTTTGGGTCATGATGGGCACCGCCAAGAGGCTCTTTGATAATCTTATCGATAATGCCAAATTCCAGAAGCTCTTCCGCATGAAGTTTTAAAGTTGAGGCGGCAGTAGCATTTTTACTGGAATCTTTCCAAAGAATAGAGGCGCAGCCTTCTGGCGAGATAACGGAATAATAGGAATGCTCCAGCATGCCGATTGTATCCCCGATTCCCACTCCTAAGGCGCCGCCGGAGCAACCTTCTCCGATTAAAAGAATCAGGATAGGTGTAGCTAGACGGGACATTTCAAATAGGTTTTTCGCAATTGCCCAACCTTGGCCTCTTTCTTCTGCAGCAAGCCCAGGATAGGCGCCAGGGGTGTCTAATAGGGAAACTATTGGTAGGGAAAACTTCTCAGCAAGTTGCATCGCTCGAAGAGCTTTACGATAGCCTTCCGGGTGGGGCATTCCAAAATTACGGTAAAGCCTGCTTTCAGTATCCTTCCCCTTTTCCTGGCCTAAGAAGACAAACTTCTGGCCGCCAATTTTTACGAGCGCTGTGATCACAGCATGGTCATCAGAGAAGGTCCTATCCCCAAAAATCTCTTCATACTCATCGCAAATATTAGTGAGATAATCTAAAGAATGAGGCCTTGCAGGATGACGGCAGATCTGGATACGGTCCCAGGGAGTAAGCTCGGAATAGACTTTGGCTTTTAACTTATCGATTTTTCTTTGTAATTTGGTAATTTCCTCTTCAGACCAAAGAGGGCTTGAATGATTTTGCGCTTTTAGCTGAGCCAGCGCCTTTTCATACTCATGGATCTGCTTTTCGTGCGGTAGAATGCTCATTGAGTAATCCTCTTTTCAGTACCGGGCGGAGTCGCATCACGGAAATCTTTAACAAGTTCGATCGTAGTAGGTTTGGTAATGATGATAGAAAAAAGCTCTTCCATATCTTCGCTATTGAGACGGATGCATCCATCGCTGTCATATTTGGAAATATGGTCCCTATCTTCCACTAATTCCCCTTTCGCATTGTTCAGCCAAGGCGATCCGTGGATGCCGTAGCCTTTGGGGGATTCGG
>DATIJO010000084.1:0-5631 GCA_035478555.1 Chlamydiales bacterium | reverse complement strand
TAGGTTGAAACCAGTTTTCGAATTCCGCTTGCGCAACATTTTTCCGAATGAATTCTAAAAACTGGTCCCAGGAAGTTTTTTCTTCCAGGTCCAGCATGGTCTTTCACTCTAGTGATTTGGATCTTTCAAATTAGCATGTAGAAAATTAAGGGGGAAGGAGAAAAAAAAAGCAGGGATAACAGGATAAACAGGATAAGAAAAAAAATTCTCCTATCCTGATAATCCTGATATCCCTGCTAAATTGTTCTTGCCTACGTGTGAGAGAGAAGGAGGGCGGAAGCTTGCTGAGCTATGCCTGGTTCAGGGCATTTTTCCAGCTCTTTTGCTTGAAGTAATCCCTGCTTGGTATAGCCAAGAAGGAAAAGAGCTTTTGCACGGTTTAGTAATGATGGGTAGTGGTCCGGGGCTAACTCTAAAGATTTATCCAAATAGAGAAGGGCTTCCATGCCATTTCCTTTTTGTAGGTACAGAGCGCCTAAAGTTTGCAGGTCATAGACATTGGGAGGGGTTAGGGCGGCAAGGCCTTCAAAGAAACGGATGGCTATATCGTAGAGGCCTTGTTGAATATAGGAGAAGGCAACGAACCTGATATCTTCCACCTCCTCTTCTCCCCAGCCTAGGATCTCTTTCCAATCGATAGAGCTCAAGAATTACCCCTTTTGATACTGCGTTCTACGAGAATTTACAAAGAGGATCTGTTTATCTAAAAAGAGGATCTGCTCGATTAGTTTGAGAATGCGGTCGCGCTCATCTTTTTCTTCTTGTTCCTCTTTCTCATTCACCTTTTTTATCTTTCTTTTTTCTTCGAAAGCAAAGTCTTTTAGTTTTTCTATCTCTTTGATATGTCTCTCAGGCGTTCCAATACTAGGGATCAATTGAAAGCTAAATAAATTTCTCCGATGGGATCTGAAACTGGGAGGAGAAAAGAAATTCCCCCAAGGAAGATGTCTCTTGCGAACTCCAAAAAGCTCTTCCCATTCCGAGGGAACATAGCTTGTGACAAAAACTTCCGTCTGAAAAGGTATGGTCTTGGATTCTTCGATAAGCTTTGGGTCCAAGTACTCCATGTTCTTGGCGTACTGGATAGAGATATCTACCCCTAGATTATCAATTGTTCTTGGCTTAGTGGACATAATTTCCTAGTTTTCACCGTTCAATTAGTCATTCTAGCAGGGAGGAGGTTTTTAAGGAATGGGAGTAAACTAGAGGGTTTTAATACTTTTGGTAATTAAGTCTTTTAAAATATCTAATCCACTGCAACTTCTAAATCTTCGGGATGCTCTCCATTGATTATCCTTTGATGCATAGAAAAAATTCTTTTAGAAGCATTTAGCATGTAACTCTCAAATAGTTTCCCGCCAAAGAAGAAGTGCTGCTTATGGTCTTTGTAGAAGTTCCAAAATTGGGTCATGATCTGGAATTGATAGGTAACTCGTTTAAGGGCTTTTTCAGGATTTGGATCAGGCTCATCTGTTTCAAGTCCATGAAGAAATTTATCGAAGTAAGATAGGAATGTTTTTTCTGTTAAATTATGAATATAAACCCTGTTTCCCTCATAGACGCAATCAAAAACCTTCCCCCAATTTTGTATCCAATGCTCGAAAATAGCTCTTGCTATCGAGTTAATCCTATTTCGAGAATAAAATTTTTTTAAACGATTGCAGAACTCTTTAGTTTCATCATTTATTCCGTGCTCCCAGATTTTTAGAAAAAGAAGCTTTTCGTAGCCACTAGGTCCAGATTTAGTGATGAGTTCTATCAATGCATCTAATTTAAATTTATCATCTAAAGTTTTTTCGCTATCTTCCACTGTTTCAAATTGACTTTCTAACTGAACGAGCGCAAGGAGAGCTTGATTTCTATTGCCATCCTCGAAATTTTTAAGGATCTGACCTTCAAAAGATTTCAAGTTTCTATGAAATGGTTCCCTCATATTAATAACATAAGGAGAAGTGTTGTTGATATACTTCAAGCGGCATTCGTTTGCAACTATGCCAAGCATGATCATAGCTCCTGCATAAAGATTTGCTACAACAGCTGCTCCTCCTAGAATGCAATAAACATGCCTCGAGCTTAGATGAGTTCTTTCGCCTAGTCTAGATATTGCTTTTGTTAACCGCAGGATTTGGTTAGTGGGATATAGATCACGGTCGATCTTGGCCTGACCAGTTTGAGCCCTACAGCAACCGAAAAAATTAGTAAATCTTGTGCAAATGCCAGCCATCATTCACCTTCCAATGGACCCCAAAAATTCGAAATCCATTTCCCTTCCAGATTCGATATGCTCTTCAGAATGGTTGCTATTATTGTGGTTAGAAACTTCAGGATGACGTTCAAGAAGCTCTGAATGTTGGGAAAGTAGGCACTTGCTGCAGTCTAGCATATATTGTTCTAAGAATTTTTCTAGGTGAGCAAAATCTACTTGATTATCTCTATAGAAGTGCCAGAATTGAGTCATTATTTGATAGCGCCTAGTAATCAATGAAAGAGCTGATTTGGGATTAGAACTCTGATGTAAATTCATATCTGCATAATTTCGGAATTTGTGGAGATGAGAGAAGAAATTTTCCGCAGTCAAATCAGGAATGTAGGCTTCTACTTCACCTGTTTCAGAGGAGTATCTACGAGAATAGTGAAAATCATCCGTTGCATGGTCTATAAAATACTGTAAAACTTTTCTTCTTGTGGAATTTCGCAGCATCGAATGTTCGGTATAATACTTTTCTAATCTTGAACATATTGCTCTGTTTTCCGGTGTAACACCTTGCTTCATTAACCTAGTTAAAGCCATTCTAGAATAAAGAGAATAGGAGATAGGGGTGACTTCGGCTTTTGTAATAATTTCTCTTAAAACTTTCAGTTTGTTCCTTCTAGTGAGTATGCGCTCGCTTGGAGGTAAAAGATGAAAAGCAGTTTCCAGCTCATGAAGATGAATAAGCGCTATATCTCTATGATTTTCTAAATAATATTCAAAAATAAGGTCCTCTAATTTTTGAACATTTTCATCAAAGTTCATTTGCCTTTCAGGTTGGAATCTCTCTATAGAACCTGTCCTGCTACCGAAAATTCCCTTGTTTTGATAAGCTTGGTAAAATTTATAGGATGATTCTATTATATAACCTGCTGCAATTACTTTAGTGAACAAGCTTGGAAGGAAATAACTGGCAAGTTCCAATTGAATTGCTCTTAAAATTATAGGAGATAGAACACTAATACCTCTAATAACATTGGCACCTAATCTACTATTTCCAAGGGCTCTATTTATCCTAAGGAGTTGATTGGAGAGAAATAGCTCACGGTCAACTTTTGCTTGGGGTGTTTGGGCCCAATAGCTACTGAAACAATTTGTAAATCTTGTGCAAATGCCTGCCATTATCCCTCGTTACATTGATTCAAAGTCTAGTTCCCCTTCATCGTCCGGGGCTGAAATTTCTTCATTGACAACTGGTTGTACTTCTGCACGTGATGAATCTTCTGATTCGAGCTGATCGTCAGAATGGCTGCTTTCACTGTCGTTGGGAACTTCAGGATGAGATTGTAAGATTGCAGCATGCATTTCAAATATGTGCCTGCTACAGTCAAGTAAAGAATCATGGACAAATTGTTTATCAAAGATTACAAAATCACTTTTGTGTTCTTTATAAAAGTTAAAAAATTGCCTCATAACTTCATAACGATCAGTAATTAAATCCAAAGCAGTATTTCTGTCAGCCGAAACACATAGATTTATTTTTATTACTTTATCTAAGAACCTATGAAGATTAGAGAAGAAATTTTCTACAGTCAAATGGGGAATATAGGCCTGCATTGCGTCAATTTCGGGGGAATATCGAAAAGAGAAGCTAAGCTCGGTCTCTGCATTTTCAACAAAACATTGCAAGACTTGTCTACTTGTGGATTTGTGTATCGAATCCTCTCTATAGAATTTTTCCATTCTTCTCCACAATGCCTTGTTTTCAGGGGTAAGGCCCTGCTTCATCAACCTAGCTAAAACCATTCTATGATAGAGAGGATAGGAAATAGGTGTGATCTCAGCTTTTGTAATAAACTCTCTTAGTACTTTCAGTTTTACACTTCTCGAGGGGCCTGCATGTTGAGGTAAGTCATGATACGCGGTTTCTAACTCATGAAGATTGATCAGCGCAAAATCTCTGTGACCATCTACACCCTTCTCAAAAAGGAGATTTTCTAATCTTCGGATATTTTGATCGGGATCCAGTGTTTTATCTAGTTGGAATTCTAGTGCTACTTTTACTCTATTTGATATATCTCCTTTATCTTTCAACAAATCATAAGTAAGATGGGCCCATTCTATTGCGCAAACTGCTCCTATACCAATCGTTAACCAAGAGCCTGGCAATATATAGGAGCTTGCTCCAACGCCAGCTAGTTTTACGAGCGGGGAGCGGGGAAATATGTTCACAATTTTAACAGCCAAGGTTCCCGGTGAAGTACTTCTCAAAGCCTTATTAAGGTTAATAAGCAGCTTAGGGATGAACAGCTCGCGGTCAACTTTTGCTTGGGGTGTTTGAGATGAGCAGCTGCTGAAACAATTTGTAAATCTTGTGCAAAGGCTAGAAACGGCCATATTTTCCTTTTTTAATCTGTTTTTAACTGTTCATCATTGATTTTGCAGTGCTTCTTCTGCAGCTAGTCTTTGTACTTCACTGAATAGGAATCGAAAACTGGGGGAGAAAAAGAGAATTTTTTCAAAAGCTTCGCCGTGGTAGAACAATGGATTGATTGTAGTCTGATAGAAATTTCTTAGCTGCTGAGACAATGCATAGCTAATTATTACTAGAGCATCTCGTTGGATTCCTTCTTGCATTGTAGTTAGGTAAATTGCATGAGCAATAAATTTACGAAGTACGCAGGGAAAATTTTCTCTTGTTATATTTGGAATTGAGGCGATTCCTTGAGGATTAATTTGATATAGCGGAGGATTTATTGGAAAAGCATTATAATAGTCTACTAGGTGTTGTAGAGTAGCAAGTATTGGATTGTTTTGTTCTCCAAAGGAAACTTTCAATCTATCAAAGCCCCTTATGTTTTCTTCTGTGATATCGTTCTGTAGTAAATCCAGCAGGAGCATTTTTGAGTAAATGAGCCTAGATTTGGGTGTGAGAGCTACCTTGGTAATGAGATCTCTTAAGGCTTCTAATGTAAACCTCTGAGCAGGGGTTCTGTCGCTGCTAGGTAGCGCTTCAAATCTTCTCTCTAGTTCATACAGAACGCACAAGGCTTCTGGTCTGCTTTCCTTATCGAGAGGTCCTTCGATAATTTGCTGTTCAAAACTTTTCAGATTTGCATCAAAAGTGTTATGTGGGAGATCAAAGTAGTTTTTTCGTTCATAATAGTGAATTATTGTAGCGAGCCCTAATCCGCCCACTGTTCCAATACCTAATCCTAAATTAAGATAGAAGAGAATAGGTGAAAGGGAGAGAGGAATGAGTATCTTATCAAAAAATTGAAGCATGTATGCTTTCTTTGTAACATTCTTCCAATTCCTTTCTCCTCTGATGAACTCAGGCTGGCCGTCTTGCCATTGCTTTTTATGCCTTTCAAGAACGTCCTGCACTCTAGATAAGCTCCTATCTAGTTTTGCTTGGGGTGTTTGAGCCCAATAGCCGT
>DATIJO010000083.1:0-7664 GCA_035478555.1 Chlamydiales bacterium | reverse complement strand
ATGCAATCGCCTCCCCTTCTCTATCGGGGTCGGGAGCGAGATAGACGACATCCACTTTCTCTGCGTCTTTTTTGAGATTGCTGATCACATCTTTTTTATCAGGAAGTGTGATGTACTTTGGCTCAAAATCATGTTCGATATCAATGCCAAATTCTTTTTCAGGCAGATCTCGAATATGGCCGACCGAAGATGCGAGTAAATAATCTTTACTCAAAAATTTCCTAATGGTCTTTATCTTGGAAGGAGACTCAACGATGATAAGAGATTTTGTCATGATTAATAAAAATTTTCATTCTGTGAGTTGGAAAGAGCTTATAGTAACCGATTCGACTTTTTCTGCCACTGGTAATTGATTATTTGCTATTGTTCTTCCCATGATTTCAGATACTGAACTGCTCACACATAATAATAGAGGTTTTATTCCTGGGCCCCAGGAAACAGAAGAGAACTACCTTAAAAGGATTTCTTGTTTAGAAGAGCTGGCAGAAGATCCGCAAAAATTTTTTTCTGTGGCGCCCCCTTTTCCAATTAAAGATAGGGTGAGAAGGCAGCATTGGGATTTAAAGCGATGCGATTTAAAGAAAATTTTTCATGTTTCTCCCGACTGGCTATTTGCTTTTTATCATAATGAAAAGCTTCCCTTTTGGCAGGCTGCCGCTACCTGGGTGGTAGTAGATCCCATTCACAATGTAAAGCTAGCTTTACTTCAATTTAGAAAACGTCTCAAGAAGGGAAACTATCTTGGGATTTACGCCTTGGATGAGATCATGGCCCATGAAGCGGTCCATGCAGTGCGGATGGCCTTTGATGAGCCCATTTTTGAAGAACACCTTGCTTACCTTACCTCATCGAGCACTATCCGAAGGATCTTTGGATCTATCTTTCGAAAATCTTATGAATTTGTCCTGCTCTTTCTTTTCATGGCAGGGATCATTACAGGCATTCTCTTTGATGCTTATACTCTTTTCCGTTTTTCCTATTTTCTTCTCTTCGGGTTATTCTCTGTCAATCTCGTTCGTTTAGGAATAAGGCACTGCTATTTTCTTTTCTGCTTTAAAAAGTTATCGAAGCTAACAAAAGAGCCATTTGCAGTGATGCTTCGCCTAACCGATAAAGAGATTTCTCGTTTTGCAAAAATTTCTTTGGATGAAATCCAAAAAACTATCCTGCAAGAAAAAGAGAAAAGTTTAAGATGGCGTGTGATTTATTTAGCATATTTTGGATTTGGGAACCTATCCTAATAAAATTCTCTATGCTATTTTATTTCTTTTCGGCATCTTTCAAAGATCTTCTCGAAGCCATATTTATCTTCGAATATTGACTTCTCGAAGATTTTTGAAATCTGATCGAAAATAAGTTAAAATTGCATAGAGAATTTTATAAGGATAGGTTCTAATGGCAAAACTAATCCCAGTAGAGAAGAAGCCTAAGCTGAACTTTGCAGAAGAGCTAGAGAAAGGGAATATTCTTTTTTTTGAAAAAAGCCCTTTTCCATTTCCTCCCGAAGATTTGGAGTTTCTATTACAACAGAAGCAGACAGGCGCAAAAAATAGGAAAAATATCGCGTATAAGCCGGGCAAAGAGAAGATCACTAACGCGGTTGGAAACGAAGAAAGACTTCTCTCCATAATGAGGAACTACTCTATTCAAGTGACTACCTTTTTAAAAACCCTTCTACCCTCTTATGCCACCTGTTGGAAATTGGATTACGCAAGCTTCCGTCCCTTTCAAGAGAAAGGAAGAGAGCTGAGACTTCGTGCAAGAAACGACCTTCTTCATACCGATGCTTTTCCCACAAGGCCTATGCATGGAAGTAGGATTTTACGTTTTTTCACCAACATCAATCCTCATGAGGCACGTAAATGGATGACCTCTATGCCTTTTGAAAAGTTAGTGGAAGATTACGGCGGGGAAAAAGGCGTGCCATTTCCCAAATCCCCGAATGAGCATTGGACCGGAAAACTCCAAAGGATCATAAAAAAAGCAGCAAAAAAAGCAGGGTTGCCTGTAGTTCTTAGATCTCCTTATGATGAGTTCATGATGCACTTTCATAACTATCTAAAAGAAAACGAAGAGTTTCAAAAAAATTGCCCTAAAGACCATTGGGACTTTCCTCCAGGATCTTGCTGGATTGTCTTTACCGATCAGGTCTCTCATGCTGCTCTTGCCGGGCAGTATGCGCTAGAACAAACCCTGATCATTCCTAAGTCTGGACTGGTAAACCCCGAACTTGCACCGATTAGTGTTCTAGAAAGACTATCGAGGGAAAGAATGATCGACCCGATTTTTTCGAATCATTGAAGAGGCAGTTCGAATTTTGTTTCGGTATTTAGCAACTGTCCGTCTTGCAAGAGTGACGCCAGCTTCTTTCATTTTAAGGACCAGTTCTTGATCAGTGTAGGGCCTTTTCTGATCTTCTTTTTCAAGCAGGCCCTTTAAAATTCTAAGCGCCTCTTTTTGCTGATTCGCCGATAAAAAAAAGTTCAAGGGTTTGATCCCAAAGGACGTGTCCACATACTTTTCCCTAAATGCCCTAGCAATCGTAGACGGATGCATTTCAAATTCTTCTGCAATTTCTTTAATGGAAAGATTTGCAAGTCCTTTTTTTCCATCTAAAAACTCTTTTTGCCTTTGCACAATAAAGATCCCGATTTTCAAGAGCAGCTGTCTTCTGCGATTAAGAATACGCATCATCCACTTTCCCTTAGCAAGGTAGGCCCTGATGATTTTCTTATCCTCATTTACGCTAGATTCAATTCGCTCGTTTGCATGAAATTTGGGAAGGTCATCAGAGATTTCTACTACAAATCGATTGTCTTCTTTTTTGATCGTTAGATCAGGATAGGGATAAAAAGTGGCATCTGTTTGAAAACAGCCCGATGGGGAAAAGTTCAATGTTTTAAGTTTATTTAATACCTCGTTTTGAAAGGACTCATCTGAAAGTTTAAACTGTTTTTTTATAAAGCCCCATTTTCCCTGAATGAGTTTTTCAAAGTGGTTTTGAATGATCTCATAAAGAATAGCATCTTTTTTTCTATCTAGCTGAACCTTTAAGCATTCTGCTAAATTTTCAGATCCAATTCCT
Organism: Chlamydiales bacterium; assembly: GCA_035478555.1. Taxonomy (GTDB): domain Bacteria; phylum Chlamydiota; class Chlamydiia; order Chlamydiales; family SM23-39; genus DATIJO01. The sequence goes on along the minus strand of DATIJO010000083.1, from coordinate 4,579 downwards.
TTAGGGTCAAAAGTTTGAATTTTTTTAAGCAGCTCTTTGATCTTTTCTACTGTTTCACCTAAAGATGCAGCAAAAGTCTTATGGTCTAATGTAAAAAAACCGTTTTTATCCAAATTTTGAAAAATGGCCTCGGCAATTTTGAGATCCTCTTTTGAGAACACTTCTCTTGCTTGAGCCATAAGGCTATCAAAGAGAGACTCTTTGCTTTCAACTTCAATAGGGATAGATTTACTATTCTTAGTCATATCCCATTCTAAGAGAGGATTCTGACGAAGCTCTTCTTCTAGCCACTCCTGTAGTTCTAATCCTCCCATCTGTAAGACTTGCATATACATACGCATACCTTGTGAGAGAAGAAGTCTTTGGCTTTGGTTCTGAGTAATCTTTGGCTTCATATCCTCTAATTAAAACTTCGGAAAATAATTGAAAAGTTTATAATGACCACTTTTTTAAAGAGTATAACGTGAAAAAGGCAGCAGTTTTTTCCCATAGCGGACTTGGAGATGCGATTATCACCCTGGTCATTTCTAACAACTTGCATCAAAATGGCTGGCAGGTGGACACCTATCATAATGGTTTTCAGGCTATGCAGGCCTGGGTTCCCCATCTTCCTATTTTGATGTACCCTCAGGTAAAAGAGATCGATGCTATTTTGGAAAAATACGATCTCATTGTAGCAGTCCATGATGATAGCAACGAATTTGTCCTGAAACTAATTGATGCAGGAAAAAGAAAAGATCCTGAAGGCATCAAAGTCATCTATCCCTACCCAACCAATGGGATTAGATTGAGAGAGTACTACCAAGATTCACTGCTCGATCCATCTAAATCTATCATTGAGGGCTACAGGCTTTTTTGCGAAGAGATCTTACATCTTGCTAAAACAACAAAAGAAAATGGGATTATTGCCCCTCTACACTTGAAATACCGAAAACATCCCAAGAGAATCTGTCTTCATGTGGCAAGTTCACGTCCAAGTAAAAATTGGCCCATTGAGAAGTTTGTAAAGCTCGCTTTACATTTGAAAGAAAAAGGCTTTGATCCTGTGATCATTCCGGGAGGGCCTAAAGAATGGAAAGAATATGAATGGCTGGTAGAGCAGGGTTTCTCTGTTCCCTTTTTCCAAACTCTAGAAGAAGCAGCCTCCTATCTTTATGAGTCTGGCTATCTTATTGGCAACGATTCAGGACTTGGTCATCTTGCCTCTTCAATGGGCATCCCAACGGTTACCATTAGCCGAAGAAAAAGTAACGCTCGGTTTTGGAGGCCCAACTGGGCACCGGGAAAAATAGTCACTCCCCATGTTCTCATTCCCAATATTTCCGGCTGGCGTCTTCGCGACCGTAAATGGCAATCTTTTATCTCAGTGAATAAAGTCGAAAAAGCTTTCATTTCCCTAATTGAGGACGAAAAAAAATAGCAGGGATGACAGGATTGTCAGGATAGAAAGGGAAATTTTTTATCCTTAATATCCTGTTATCCCTGCAAATTTCTTCTTTTCTTTGCTAATTGAAAGGCTGGAGTTTGGCGTATTTGGCAATGAGAGACCGGGAAATAGAGTCCTCTTCAAAGAAGACATCATAGGTCACGCCATAAGAGGTGCGATAGGCCTTTTCGACCGTTCCAATTCCAAATTCATTATGCATAACTCTTTGACCAGGGGAAAATTGAAATCCACTATCCTCAGAAAAGTCGGTTGGCTGTGCGACGGAATAGTAATGGATGTACTCGGATGGGATTTCTTTGATGAAACGGGAGGGCTGCATAGGTCTAACAATCCCCCAAAGGAATCTGCTTTGGGTCAAGGTGAGATAGAGAAATTTCATGGCCCTGGTCATGCCCACATAGAGAAGCCTTCTTTCTTCTTCGATGTCCGCCATATTCTCTTTCATATTGGCATGAGGCAAAACATCTTCTTCTAGGCCGGTTACAAAAACAATACCAAATTCAAGCCCTTTACTGTTATGCAGGGTCATTAACTTAAGACTTGGGAGATCTTCTGTTTCTTTATGGGATTTGAGAGTGAGTTCATCTAAAAACTTTGCAAGAGTGGGCGATTCGCTCTCCTCTTCCCATTCAGCAGCTTTTGAGATTAGAGCTTCGAGGTTTTCTTTGCGATCCTCATAGGATTCGGGGTCTTCTTTTAGATACTCTAAATACCTTGTATGGACAATCGCATCATTTAAGAAATTCTGAATGGATGAGGTATTTTGTAAAACCGTTTGAAGCTTTTGAATGACATCCAAGTAGTCTTGCATGCCCTCTTTTTGTTTGGCTGAAAGCTTAATATCTGAAACATTGCCTTGAAGTAGATCTCTACAAAAAGGGAGTAGGGTCTGTTTTCTCTTTTCTGCTTCATCTATGATTTTTTTTACAATCACAGGCCCAATTCCTCTTTTTGGTAGAGAAATGGTTCTTGAAAAAGAGAGAAAATCAGCTCCCAGTAGGGCTACTCTTGCAAAAGACAAGAGGTCTTTGATCTCTCTTCTTTGATAAAAGGATACCCCGCCAATGATCTGATAGGGAATCCGATTTCTTAAAAGACTATCTTCAAAGTTTCTTGACTGGGCATTGGTACGGTAAAAGATCGCCATTTCATTGAATGGGACCTTGTTTTTGGCATTCTCTGAGATCTTTTCGACAATAAAATCTGCTTCTCTTTTTTCATTTGCTGCAAAGTAAAGGCCTATCTTGTCACCTGTTTCTAGGTCGCTCCAAAGGTTTTTTTCATAACGGTTTTGGTTGTGGGCGATAAGCTCGTTTGCAGCTTGTAAAATGGTGCGGGTGCTGCGGTAGTTTTGTTCGAGCGTGATAATCTTTGCCCCTGGGAAATCGCTTTTGAAGTTGAGAATGTTCTGATACCTTGCTCCTCGCCAGGAATAGATCGATTGGTCAGGGTCGCCAACTGCAAAGATGTTGTTATGTTTTTGAGTGATCAGTTTAGCAAGGGTATATTGGGCAAGGTTTGTGTCTTGGTACTCATCGATCAATAAGAAAAGCCATCTATTTTGGTATTCTAAGAGGGCCTTTTCATCTGTTTGTAAGAGTTTGACGGTCAGAAAGAGAAGGTCATCAAAATCAACAGCGTTGGCATCTTTCAGCTTAGCTTGGTATTTTGCATAAAGGTCGGCATAAAGAGGAGCATCCATAGAATGTGCTCTGATCTCAACCGGATCTAAGAGATTATTTTTTGCCCCGGATATGAACATTCGGGCATTTTTGATGAAGCCCTTTTCTTCGCTTCCAACAAGCGTCTGAGCGCAGGCTTTAAGAGCATTTTCACTATCTTCTTCGTCATAAATAGTAAAATCTTTGCTGTATCCTAAAGAGCTTATAGACTCTCTTAAGATCCTAGCTCCCAGGCTATGAAATGTGCAGGCGGTAATTTTTTTCCCCTGCAGCATCTCTATCCTCTCCCTCATTACATCGGCTGCCTTATTGGTAAAGGTGACAGCAAGTATATCGGTAGGAAGTACTCCCTGTTCCAAAAGTCTAGCAATGCGAAAGGTGACTACGCGGGTCTTGCCGGAGCCCGCCCCTGCAATCACCAGGAGTGGCCCTTCCACATGGTCTACGGCTTGTTTTTGTTCCGGATTTAATTGATCGGTATTCATTGACAATAAAACATACCAGCTTTTTTATAAGGAAAAAAGGGAAAGTCTTCTCTATGGACATGTTAGGCCTATTTTTTCTTCTTCTTCTTACTTGGGTGTTCATCCTCTATAAGAAGAGGAATTTGGTCCTATTAATAGGCGTTATTGCACTTATCATTGGAGGGCTTCTTCTTATACACCATATGACAACACCAATCCCAATAACATTATGAACCTATCTCACTATTCGAATTTTTCAGTTTTTGATCTTTTTGACATATTGAAGAACTCCTTTCCTCAAGAAAGGAGATTCTTCCCAGGTAATGTGGCAGGGACTTCGTCTCCTGCTAGAGTAAATAGCTCGGCTAAAGCTTCGAGCAGTCTGGTTCGAACGCCTCTTCTCGTCCGTGTGTTTTCACACTGTCCTCGAAGAGGAGACCTTTACAGGCGTTCAAAATCTGTCCAAAAATCTCTAAAAACTTTTAAAACCCGGAATGTGAGATAGGTTCATGAAATATCCGATAATTTCAATGGAAAGGCTCCGTAAAAGAAATAGCATTCTCCTATTTTTAGAAACATTCATGACCTATTGTCTTATGGGAGTTCTCTTGGCCTCATTTCATGAGGAGATCTTTAAGCATGAAAGACCATGTCCTTTATGTTACTTACAGAGATTTGCATTCTTAGGTACTGCCATGGGTGCATTAATGAATATTCGGTTTGGTTTCAAAACCAAATACGTCGCCTTTGCTCTTCTCTTTTCAGTCTTTGGAAATGTTGTTTCTACAAGGCAGATCCTACTTCATATCTGTCCCGGATTTCCCAAATTTGGATATCCGGTATTTGGCTATAGTCTTTATACCTGGGCCTATGCCATTTTTGCTTTTGTGGTCTTTACCCAAATTATACTTCTATTTTGGACCCATCCTAAGCTCCAAGAAATTCCTCGCAACAGTTTAAACTGGTGGGAAAAAGGGGCCTTTCTT
>DATIJO010000082.1:0-9169 GCA_035478555.1 Chlamydiales bacterium | reverse complement strand
TTTATAAGCAGCATCGATCAAAGTAAGACGACTGGGAACGGTGGTCCCTGAGATTGAAGTAGCTTTATAGCCAGGACTGATTTCGGAAAGGGGGTCGATGATGATGCCAAAAAAACCGTTGGAGTTGGAGATCCAATTGGGATGAACTGACGTAGCAACAATCGGCTCAGAGGGAGTTTTAAGTTTTTCAATGACCGATTTTCCCTTTTTAGTGATGCGGTACTTTAAGGCGGGAGTGAAGCTTCCTGAGATAAGCTCAACTTCCGGGACTCCTGTTCCTAGCCAAAGATTTTTTGCATTTCCTTCAATCGAGATAGCAAGATCAAAAGTGTAGGGAGCCTGTCTTCCTTGAGGAAATGAGTAGGTCTTTACGATTCTTCTATCGCCGGAAAGATTGACAGAAAAGGTAATACTATTCTTAGTAAAGTCAGAAACCTCATAGTTCAGATCTTCAATGCCGTCGCCTACGATATTAAAAGCATAGTATTTGGCTGGAAAGCTTTTCTTGATGGTTCCTTGCGAGGTTAAAATCGGTCTTCTTAAAAGAGGATAATAGCCGCCTGTTTGAGTATTTTCTTTGATTCCTTCTGGGGAGTGATAGGGGAATTGGGGGAAGTGGTCATTACTGGTAATTTTTTTTTCAAAAGTGCGGTCAAATTCAATCTCTTTGACAACGCTTTTATTATTTTTGGACTCAAAGGGAAGATTGATCTCAACAATTGATCCGCCTCGGGAAGAAAACACAAGCTGCTGATAATCATTTTCTAGGACGTAGTAGTCTGCATTGTCATTTGGTGTGGTTGTTTCAGCCTTTTGTACTTGGACGATTTCCTTTGGAGGTACTACTTTTTCTTTGGATTTTGGCCCAAAGAAATACTGTACACCAAAGAAGGTAGCTAGAAAGAGAAGAAAAAAGACAAATCGGTTTTCCATATTGGAGGCCAGTATAACTTGTGTAAGGATTAATTAGGACTATTTTTCTTCTGTCCTTTGCCTACTTTCTATTGTGTTTAGAAAATAGGAAAAATGCTCTGTTTTACGAAGGGGCTCTAGCCAATCATCCTGCAGCATATCATCAATAGCGGGCAGGACGTTGAGCTTATTTGCCTTTTCAATCAACTTCATTGCCTCTGGCAAACGGCCAAGGAGGGAATAAAGGCATGCGAGATGATAGTAAGCTTGAGAACTGCCAAGCCTTCCTGCTTTTAGGATCTTTTGTTCTGCTTCTACATAGTATTCTTTTAAAGTGGAGTCATCAAAGGTGATTTGAGAGAGGTGGATGAAAGCGATGCCCCAGTCCAGCCAAATACTCTCATTTTCCTCATCATGATTTACAGCGATGCGGTAGTGGTTAAATGCTCTCTGAAAACATTCGGTTTGTGAAGAGAGTTCGCCGAGATGAGAGTAGGTAAGGGCCATTTTATAGTGGATTTGAGGATAGTCCGGCTCAATGAGAAGCACATGTTGGTAGACCTCTATCGCTTTGAGGTAGGTAGATTCTTCTTCCGTATGGTCTGCGAGAAGATCTAGGGCAAACCCAAAGAAATAGAGCCATTCAGGGTGATTAAGTACAGCCTCTTTATTGGTCTTGAGCAGTCCTTCCAAATAAAAGAGGGCATTTTCAAGAGCGCTAAGATCATCGGTCAGGTCCGCAAATTTTAATAAGGCTAAAGAAAAGTCAAAAGTCAGAATCGGGCAGCAGGGTTTGAGATCATTTGCTTTTTCAAAGAATTTGATCGCCCGTTTTAATACTTCAGGATCGCCTATCATCTGGCCAATTTGGCTATGAGATTCGGCTAGTGCATGCCAGAGCTCTGCATTCGAGCGGTCGATCGAAAGACCTTCCTGAAACTTTTCAATAGCAAGGTCGTAATAATTGGGATCGTCATAGTAGTTTGCGTAAGCAGAGAGACAGACGCCATACGCATACCAAAGTTCCGGAATATGGGGCATATTTTCAATCGCATGGCCGATCTTTTCTTCAGCCTCTACAATCGATTCGATTTGAGAGGTATAGGCGCCTAGATAGGAGAGAGCTTCGATCCATTGTGGAAGTATGTTTTCAGGCTCTTCTAAAGTTGGATAGATGCTTTCGCACTTTTCGATACATGCCTTAAGTTTTTTCGAGTCATGGTTAATTTTACCCGATTCACCTAAAAGTTCCGCATAGTCTATATGAAGCTGTTCATCGTGCTCTGGATCTATAAGTGCTTTTTCAAAGCAGACTTTTGATTCTTCAAAATACTTTTCATCGGCAGTGTTGAGATAAAGTTGGGAATAGGAGATCGCAAGAGATGCCCATCCTTGTCCAAATTCTTCTTTTGCATCTACAGCTTTCTGAAAAAGTTCAATTGCTTCTAAATAAATCCTATTTTCATTGATGAGAAGGCCCATTTGCAGATGTGCCCCTCCAAAATCATTCCAGAATTCAGCAGGAGGATTTTTTTGATGTTTTAAAGAAGATCTAAAGGCATCAATTGCCATGCGCACATCTACAGCCTCTCCGGAATGCTCTGCTAAATGGGTCCAGACAAGTCCCAAATCCCAAAAGTTTTGGGCAAGAGCGTCACGCTTTCCCTTTTCGCACATTTTGATAGCTTCTTGGAATTTTGTCTTTGCTTCTAAAAAGTAGTGGTGTTCTGCCGATAGTTCGCCTAATTGAAAAAGGGCTTTACCCCAGAAAAGCCTGCAATCAAAAGAGGTGGAACCGAGGCTGTCCGATGTTTTGAAGCACTTGCTTGCCAAAAGGAGTGCTTTTTCATTTTCTTTTTTCACTCCATAATGGAAGACAGCTTTACCAATAGATAGCCAAAGTGATCCGCTTTCAGGCTGCATGCGAACAGCAGTCTCAAAGTAAAAAAGTCCCGAACTTAAATTATTTTTCTGAAGGCTCTCTTCCCCTTTTGAAAGGTAGGAATTTGAAGCTTCTATGATTTGTTCAGAAGATTGCTTTCTTTTCAGTGGAAAAGAGAGGGTAAACTTCTTTCTTCTTGGGAAAAACTTTTGAAAAATGGTGTGTAGTTCACCGGTATCTTTCATGAGCACTAATCCCTTCTTAAGTGTTCAGGGTACAAGCTGCGAATTATAGGTAAGGAAGAGTTTTTGTACAACGCATCTTTACACCTCTTTGAAAGACAAAAACTTATAGAATTTTTTTTCCAAAAATATTTTCCGAAATCGGCAAAAATTGGCGCGGAATTTTAAAAGTTGGAAGTTTTTCTAACAGATAGGATTTTAGCTGAGGAATTGAGAGAGAAGTTTTTATGTAGGCAATAGGGACTTGTCCATATTCTGGATCATTCGCGGGTAGCACGAAAACCTCTTGCACATTTGTATTTTCTAATAGCGCTCTTTCAATCTCTTCCGGTTGAATATTTTCACCGCCGGAGATAAACATTCTGTCTTTTCTACCTAGTATTGCAAAGCCGTGATCCGGTTTGTAAGTACCTAGATCTTTGGTGGCATACCAACCAGGATGTGCAAATAGGGTCTTTCCACGAACAAAGATCTCGCCATCTTCTAATTTCATTTCTCGAAAGGGGAGCGGCTCTCCTAGATAGAAAACTCCATTCTCCAGAAACGGATTAGAAGTAATTAGCACCGATGAGCTCATCTCGGTAAGGCCGTAGGTTAAAAACAGAGGAAGCCCTCTTTTTTTTCCTTCCAGATAAAGATGTGGTGGGATTGGTGCGCCTCCTAAGAGTATGCACTTAATTTTGTTCATCGCTTCAGGATTTTGTAAAAGCCTATAGAGCTGAGTAGGAACATAGGATAGATGAGTTACATCTTTGGGAGAAAGACTAATGGCCGCCTTTGCAATAAAGGTGCGAAATAATAAAGCAATCCCGCTTACATGATAGATAGGAAGAGATAATTGCCATATATCTCCTTCATTGAGATTCAAAGTTGGAATGCTCCCAATAGCGCTATAATAAAAACCTCCCAATCTTAATGTAGCTATCTTTGGCTCGCCTGTAGACCCGGATGTTAGAAGATATAGGGGTTGCTCTTCCTCGATATGCATCCTTGTTGGAGTGAGAGTGGGGAGATTATTGATTTGATCTAAGTTGGAAAGGAATAGTGTAATGCCTAGTTCCTTTCCCTTTTTTTCTACAAAAGAGAAGGGAAGCTTGGGGTTTGCGATGAATAGGGAGATATTTTCTCTGAACGCAGCAAAAAGAAAAGGGATAAGATCCTTTTCCATGAGACAATAAAGACCAAGCTTTGTCACTTGTAGGGATCTGAGCTTTCCTTGAAATTCTTCGACTCTTTTATTCAGCTCTTGATAGGTCAAGAGCTCTTCTAATGTAATAAGAGCCGGTTGGTTAGATCCCTCTTTTATGGGGCAGAGAAAACTTCCCATACTTCGGCTTCCTTTTCATTAAGTAAATGAGCGGTATCTATTCCTAATGCTTCTTTTGAGCCATTTAAATGGGCAAGCGCCTGAATAGCATTAAGGCCGATAGATGTTTCAATCGAGCTGCTATAGATGACTCTAGAAGGAACTTTTGCAGTGAGATTGTAGATGGTGGGTTTGATGATCACTGCCTCTAAAGAGGGAAGGGATAGGATATTTTCTATTGGCTGGGTCAGAAGAGATTCATCCGCTGCAACAGGAAATCCACTCTTTTGTGAAAATTGAACAAGCTCATCAAAAGATCTAACTGGCTCTTCCAGATAAGCAAAATCCTCTTTTTTAAAATGGCTTACAAAATAGAGAGCTTCTTCAAGAGACCATTTTTGATTGCTATCTATTCGAAGTTTAATAGAAGGATATCTTTTTTTTAAGGTCGTAATCCTATCCACTGCCTCTTCGATCGAAAAAGAAGATACTTTTACCTTGTATTCTTGTTTTTCATCCAATGGTTTATCCTCACCCCAAATAAGTCCATAAATAGGCATAGAAGGCATAGATGAGGGAGCTCTTAGAGCAGTTGTTATACCAAATAGGACTGAGGGAAGAGTTGGTTTCTTTTGAGATTGTAAAACTTGAGTAGCCTCAACTTGTGCCTCTTCCAAAGACTCTCTACTAAATCTAGGAAGTGGAGCAATCTCTCCAAAGGATTGTATTTTTACAATTAGACCTTCTCTATGGGTGTACTCCTTACCTTTCAATACAAGAGGCTTCGTATAAGGAATCTTGTATCGCCAAAGGTTCATAAAAGAAGGCCAAGAAGAAACAGGAGAGTGTAGGCAGGAATTGACATGGCGGTTTTCTTAAATGCAACTTGGGTCTTCTCTTCATGAAAAAGTATGATCTTGCAAGTGGGTAGGGCAGTGAGAAGAAAGGTACTTGCTAATAGGATAAGTGAAGATGTTCCTTCTATCCAGAGAATGATAGGGATGATAAATGCCATTGTAATACAGAACACATACTCAGTCTTTCCAAATGCTTTTCCAAAACGTACAACCAGTGTTCTTTTACTTACTTCTTTATCTTCTTGAACATCTCTTAGATTATTGGCAGTTAGAAGGGCAACAGCTAAAAAGCCTGGCCCTAAGCCTGCTAAAATAGGGAGTAACTGAATCGATTGAGTATGCACATAATAGGAGCCTAATGAGGCAATAGGTCCAAAAAAGAGAAGGACCAGAATATCCCCAAGTCCTAGATATCCTAAAGGTTTGGGTCCGCCTGTATAAAAAATACCAAACAAGATGGAGAGTATAGCAAGAATAGTTAGAAAGAAGCTTCCCTGAAGAATAGGAACTAGAGTGAGAAGTAAAGTAGCAGAAAAGACGATAAAGATAGCACCTTTCATTTGGGCTTTTGTGAGAAGCCCTTTTTGCATTGCCCTCGCATCACCCTTTCGTTTTTCCGTATCTGCGCCTTTTACAAAGTCAAAGTAGTCGTTTGCAAAGTTGGTGCCTATTTGAATAAGGATGGCAAAGAGAACTACTAAGAAAAAGAGAATGGGGTCAAGCCTCCCTTCTTTCCACGCAAAGGTGGATCCAATGAGGACTGGGCTGATACTGGCAGCTAGGGTCTTAGGTCTAGAGGCTAATAATAAAGCAGAGATCATGGTCTTTTTGGAAATTTAGTGAAATCAGGTGCTCTTTTTTCAACAAAGGCGTTTCTGCCTTCTTGTGCCTCTTCAGTCATATAGTAGAGAAGGGTAGCGTTTCCGGAGAGCTCTTGCAGGCCTGCTTGGCCGTCGCAATCGGCGTTGAGGGCAGACTTCAAACATCGGATGGCTAGAGGAGAGTGCTGCAGGATCTCTTTACACCATTGGATGGTGGTCTCTTCTAGCTTTTCATAGGGTACGACGCAGTTGACTAGGCCCATCTCGAGGGCTTCTTTTGCATTATATCTTCTGCAAAGAAACCAGATCTCACGGGCTTTTTTCTGACCTACGATCCTAGCTAAAAAACTTGCTCCAAATCCGCCATCAAAGGAGCCGACTTTTGGCCCAACTTGTCCAAAGATAGCATTGTCTGCAGCAATGCTAAGATCGCACATCACATGGAGCACATGGCCGCCGCCAATCGCATAGCCAGCGATCATTGCAATGACCGGTTTTGGGCAGGAACGGATCTGTCTTTGGAAATCCAGAACATTTAAGCGGTCAACGCCCATGTGGTCTTTGTAGCCTGCTTCGCCTCTGATCCTTTGGTCTCCTCCTGAACAGAATGCCTCTTTTCCTTCGCCAGTCAAGATGATGACGCCAATGCTGGGATCTTCTCTAGCTTCGGATAGGGCCTTAGACATTTCATCTACGGTAAGTGGTCTAAAAGCGTTTCTTACTTCAGGGCGGTTGATGGTGATCTTAGCGATTCCATCGTGATGGTGGTATTTAATGTCGGTAAACTTCTTTACTTCTTTCCACATATTACGTCTCTTAATAGGTTAGGGCATTCTAAATGAGGGGCATGGCCGCAAGGAAGAAGGATGTGTCCGGGAATTGATCGGTAGAGTGCTGCAAATTTTTCATCTTTCTCTCCTGCAATCATTGTAGAAGAATCGATTCGGTCCCAAAAAGATTCCTGCTTAGCAAGGCTAAGATTGAGGAGAATTTTTTCAAGGTCTTTAGGGTTTTGGTTTTTTCTTCGATGGATCATTTCTTCAATATTTAGTGTTGCAAATAGAGGCTGATCGTACCATTTTTTAAGAAATTCCTCTAATGGTTTTTCACGGAGAAGCTGGGCCCATTTTTGATCTATTTCGAAGCGCTTTTTCTTTTCATTTTCATCTCTTAATCCCGGGTGTGCGGAAATAAGGATGAGTTTTTCAACTCTTTCGGGATATTTTTTTGCAAAGTGAAGGGCGATTCTTCCGCCTAAGGAATAGCCTACCAGAGTGCATCTGGATATTTTCCCTGCTAAGTATTCGCAAATCGAATCAAAAGAGACCACTTCGGGAAGAGGAACACCACCGTGACCCGGTAGATTGATTGCAGGGCCTGGAAAGGATGCAAAATCTTCCCTAGACCCTAAGAAACCATGGAGGTAGATTGTATTTGGCATAAATTCTGATGAAAGGTCTTATTTTCTTCTGCATTCACAATAAGTTCTAGGATTTGGGTTTCTTCTTTAAGAGTTGCGGATTGCAGATCTTCTAAAGTCTTTATTTTCTCATAAGGAATGCCAAACTGTTTACCGATAGAAGAAAAGGTATACTCGTGTTTGGTACGAATAAATTCATCGAAGTGCTCTTTTTCTTCAGAAACCTTCAGATGAGAGAAGATGCCACCTCCTGAATTATTAAGGATAACAAAGATAACAGGATATTTTTGCTTGCCTAAAGCTAAAGAATTGAGATCATGGAGAAAGGCAAGATCTCCAATGCAGCATAGCACTGGTCTTTGTAAGCCTGAGGCCAGTCCAAAAGAAGTTGCGATATTCCCATCAATGCCTGATGTTCCTCGGTTACAGAAGATCCCTGCTATTTTTTCTTTTGGGAAAAAGAACTGTTCCGCATCGCGTATAGGCATGCTATTTCCAAAGAAGGCTGCCCAGTTTTTGGGGATCATTAAAGAGAGCTCGTAGATGGCCTTTCCTTCAATGAAGGGAGCTGAATTACAAGCCTCGAGCTTCATCTCTTTGAAGGTCTTTTCTTTCTCTTGCCACTCTTCTAGCCAGGTAGAATCTTCCACTTCTGGATAATGGTTCATGATAGATTCACAAAAAGAGATAGGATCTGTCGTAAACCTATGGGTAAAAAGATGGCCCGGGTCAAAGCGGTCAGTATGTTCAGATATTAAGCTATAGTGGGCAGGTTTGATCCATTCCAAGAGCTTTTTAGAGACAAAGCGGTCTCCAAAATGAAAGACCATCTCTGGCTGCTCGCAAGTCATTCTTTTTAATAGAAGGTCGTAGGTGGAGATCACATTCGGAGAATTCTCAAGCCTTACTCCCGATAAAATATCTCCGAACACCGGCCATTTTAAATACTCAGCAAGCCGAAGAATGGAAGATACTTCCTCCTTCATTCTTCCTATTAGTATAAGCCCCTTTTTCTTTGGGTTAAAAGGAAGGGGAGTATCCATTTTAGGGGGAAATGAATAGGTTACTGTCTTGGGTGCTGTATGCAGAGAATGATATTCCTTGGGCGAATAGAGAGGCTCTCTAAACATACAGTTGATATGGACAGGGCCATTGGCAACGGATGATGCGTAGGAGATAACCTCCCTGAGAAAATTTTCTGATAGTCCAGGTTCTGGACAGGGTAGATCAAACTGCCAGCGAATGAAATCAGAGAAGATCTTCGCCTGATGCACAGTCTGATTGCTTCCGCAATCTCTAAGCTCTGGGGGACGGTCAGCAGTTAGTATTATTAGGGGAGTATAGGAATAGTAGGCTTCCATAATCGAAGGAAGAAGATTACCTACGGCTGATCCGGAAGTGACAATGATGCAGGCAGGGGATTTATTTCCCATTCCATAGCCCAGCGCATGAAATCCCACCCCTCTTTCATCAAAGTGGACCATTGACTTTGCTTTGGGGTGTCTTGCTGCTGCTAGAGTGAGTGCTGTATTACGAGAGCCTGGAGCGATGCAAAAATAATCAACTTTTTGGAGTATCAATTCTTCAATAATGAGACTTGCCCAGTAAGCACTGTCAAAGTTCACTATTAAAGACTCCTTCTTTGAAAAGGGCCATTTTGCCTTCCAGCTCTTCCCATTCAGATGTTGGGTTAGATCCTTCCAATATACCGGCTGCTGCAAAAAGATGG
>DATIJO010000081.1:0-3775 GCA_035478555.1 Chlamydiales bacterium | reverse complement strand
CGTCCGTCTTAGCGGATGGGTCCATCGCCGAAGAGATCATGGCGGGCTTATTTTTATTGATATACGCGACCGTTATGGACTTACTCAGCTTCTCTTTGATCCAAAGCTATCTCCTCATGCGCATGAAAAAGCCTCTCGCCTTCGTTCAGAATGGGTGGTCACTATTTCAGGAAAAGTGAAAAACCGTGGCGAGGGATTGGTCAATAATAAATTGAAGACAGGAGAGATCGAGATAGAGGTCCATGAAATAGATATCCTATCTACTGCTAAAACTCCTCCTTTCTCTATCTCGGATGAAACGACCGATGTGAATGAAGAGCTTCGTTTAAAGTTCCGATTTTTAGATATACGAAGGGGTGTGATTGCAAAACATTTAGAGATCCGCCATAAAGCAATGCTTGCTACTCGCAATTTCATGAGCAGTCAGGGATTTCTAGAAATCACTACACCCATACTTGCGAAGACTACACCCGAAGGAGCAAGAGACTTTCTTGTTCCCTCCAGAACTCATCATGGCAATTTTTATGCCCTTCCTCAATCTCCGCAAATCTTTAAGCAGATCTTGATGATCTCAGGAATGGACCGCTACTTTCAAATCGCGCCCTGTTTCCGAGATGAAGACTTAAGAGCAGACCGTCAACCGGAATTTACCCAGATCGATATTGAGATGAGCTTCCTAACGCCCGATCAGCTTTTTGCGATTATTGAACAGATGGTGAAAAGGATTTTTAAGGAAGCGATCGGTGTGGATATTTCGACTCCATTTCAACGTATGCCCTATAAGGAGTCATTAGAAAAATATGGCTCAGATAAACCGGACCTGCGTTATGGGATGGCGCTTTTCCGTCTTGATGACATCGCAGAAAAAAGCGATTTCTCCATCTTTAAGAATGTGGTCCACGAAAAAGGCATTGTGAAAGGCTTTTGCATTAAGGGCGGAGCTGAATATTCCAGAAAAGAGATCGAGGGCTTTCAAGAATTTACCAAAGCTTTCGGAATGCCCGGGCTTGCTTGGATAAAAAAGACTGAAGAAGGACTCTCCTCTCCTATTATTAAATTCTTTTCAGAAGATCTGCAAAAGCAAATCGAGAAAAGAAGCGAGATCCATATAGGCGACCTCGTCCTGATTGCAGCAGGGAATGTTGAAACTGTCAATCAATCGCTCGATCACTTAAGAAGGCATATCGCAAAAATACGAAATCTTGCTGATCCCAATACCTATAAATTTCTATGGGTCACCGATTTCCCCCTTTTCCGCTTGGACGACGACGGCAATATCGACTCGGAAAGCCACCCCTTTACTTCCCCCAACTTTGCGGACATCCATTTATTGGAAAGCGATCCATTAAAGGTAAGAGCTTATGCATATGATCTTGTGCTCAATGGCTATGAGATTGCATCCGGATCGCAGCGTATTCATGACAGTTCATTACAGGAAAAAATCTTCAAACTTCTAAGACTTACTCCGGAAGAGATTCTCAATCGCTTCGGCTTTTTTATCGAAGCTCTGCAATATGGCACGCCTCCTCATTTAGGAATTGCTCTAGGTTTTGACCGTGTGGTCATGATCCTCAATCAGACAGATAACATTCGCGAAGTAATCGCATTCCCCAAAAACCAAAAGGGATGCGATCTCATGTCCCAATCCCCCTCTGTTGCGGATCCAAAACTTTTAAGAGAATTAGATATTCAGGTACAAGAACTACAAGAAATCAGTTGGAATTAGGTGATTTATGAAATTCATCATTGGAATAGCGTTTCTTCTTACAGCAGTAGGTAATGCGGCAGACAAAGAAGAGCTAGATGTAAAGAAAGTATCCGAAGCTATGGGCTTTTTAATCGCCAAGAATTTAGAAGACCTTGGGCTCAAATTGGATGTAGATCTCGTGATGAAAGGTTTGACTGATGCAAAACAAGGCAAAACCTCTCCTTTAACAGAAGAGGAGTGCATTGCAGCGATTGGCAAAATCCAAGAAAACCATCTCCGCGAAACCGGCGAGAAAAATCTAGCCAAGGCCAACCAATTTTTATCCGATAACGCCAAAAAAACCGGTATTAAAGAGCTCGAACAGGGCAAGCTACAATTTAAAATCGAAGAAGAAGGAAAAGGAATAGCCGTAGCTGCCCACCACACTCCTTTGATCACCTATACCGGCAAGTACTTAGATGGAACTGTGTTTGGCATGTCCGAAGAAGCAGAAGTGATCTCTTTAGATTCTACTATTGAAGGCTTCACCAAAGGTTTGATTGGAATGAAAGAGGGAGAGACTAGAACTCTTTTTATTCACCCCGATTTAGGATATCAAAATACAGGAATGCTCCTTCCCAATTCTCTTTTGATCTTTGAGGTAAAGGTGCTAAAAGCGGATGGTTCTTCTCACAATGCAGCACTCAAAGAAATTGCCAAAGATCCATCCGAAAACGTGAAACGTTGAAAATCGTTCTTTATAGACCAGAGATCCCTCAAAACACCGGGAATATCGTTAGAACTTGTTCTGCTGCACAGGCAGGCCTTGTTCTAGTACATCCACTCGGCTTTAGCACCTCTGATAGACAACTAAAAAGAGCTGGGCTTGATTATTGGGAAGGGGTCAAGGTTGAAGAGATCCACGATCTAGATGCCTATCTTCTGAATACCGATTCCAGATTTTACTTCTTTTCCAGTAAAGCAACGACCCGTTACACGGATATCTCTTATACCGAAAACGACCTGCTCATCTTTGGATCGGAAACAAAAGGACTCCCTCCACATTTTTGGGAAAAATGGAGAGAGTTCTTTGTAACAATTCCAATTGCTACAAATGCAAGATGCTTAAACTTATCTAACGCAGCAGCGATTGCTCTCTTTGAAGCAAAAAGACAATTAGGTTGCAGATAGTACAAATTTTTTAACAGTGTCTGCATCGCGAAGACCTACTAAACGGCCAACTTCTTTGCCATCTTTAAAAAGAATCATAGTAGGAATAGAGGTCACTTGGAATTCCGCAGCGGTCTTTTGCTCAGCATCGATATCCAATTTACCAACTGATGCTTTGCCTTTCACATCATGCGCAACCTGCTCTAAAACAGGAGCTAACATTCTGCAAGGTCCACACCAATCGGCAAAGAAATCGACCAGCATCACGCCTTTTTCAATTTTTTTAGTAAAGTTGTCATCACTTAAATGTACGATATGTTGGGATGCTGCCATAGAAACCTCCGGATTTTAATGTAAGTATATCGTTATCTATTAAAAAAATCTACCTGGGCCTATACTATTTTATCTTTATGCGACTATGGCGGAATTGGTAGACGCGCTAGATTCAGGTTCTAGTAGAGAAATCTGTGGATGTTCGAGTCATCTTAGTCGCAATAATAGCTTCACTTCAGTGCAATTAGTAATCCCGTTTTTCTAATCTAAAATGAGCGGTAGGAGCTATAGAGCTCAGTAGTGCTCTAGTCGGCATTTCTTGACTAATTGTTGGTTGCAATTGTTCTACAAGTACAACTTCGCTGATTTCTTCATAACTTTTCAAGTCAGCGACTAGAGTAACAATGGCTGCTTGTAGAGGGGAAAGACTGGGATTAAAAGCAGCGTTTTCTAAATAAGCCCCGACATAGATTTTCCCATCTATGGTTTGAATTGCTACTCCTGATTTTGATCTACTGTAAGGAGCATAAGAAGTATAGGCAGCTTTCATTGCTTGGGCAATAAGTAAGGGTTCGTTTGAAAAAGAGGGAAAGTGTTTGGGTTGGTCTAATAAACAAGCCTTAAGTCCTAAATCTTTAGGACCAA
>DATIJO010000080.1:0-4484 GCA_035478555.1 Chlamydiales bacterium | reverse complement strand
AGTGTCATCCGCCAGATCTTCCATCGCCTCTACCACATCCTCATAGGCAATGACACCCACTAGAAAATTATTATTGTCCACTACAGGAAGAGAAGAGATCTTATATCTCTCCACAAGATCGATCACCTCTTCACGGGTCGCATCAGGAGTGACCTTATGAAGGACAGGGCGCATCACCTGTCTCAGTGGAGTAGAAGGAGGATTGATAAGCATATTTCGGGCAGGGATATAGCCTTGCAATTCTTTGGATTCATTTAAGAGGAAGATCCCTCTGGTGAAATCAATTCGGGGATTATCCCGGATAAAGACCGATGCTTCTCCAATGGTAAGATCGAAAGAGAAGGCAAAGAACTCATTGGTCATGATCCTTCCGGCGCTATTTCTTCGGTGCTGTTTTAGCTCTCGGATACTTTTAGCCTTTTTCACGTCGATCAGGTCCATGACCTTGCTAAACCGTCTATCGGACATGTCTTCTAAGACCCATACGGCCTCGTCAGTAGGCATTTTTTCAAAAAGTTTTTTTAATTCGCGTTCATTTAAATGGCGAAAAAGCGTGGTGCGGGTAGTACTGTCTGTATTAATGATAAAATTGATCTTGGCCTCCCTATTAGGAAGGTTTTCATAGAGAACAGGACATACATAGGGAGGTAGACGGGAAGCCGCATAAGCCAGATCTATAGCCGAGTGTTCGCAGGCGATCTTAGCGATATCATGAAGGCAAACCTTGGAGGTAGGCTTATGAAAGGCAAGTTCAAGCTTTTCTTGGAGGATCTCATCAAGTTTAGAAGTGGCGGCAAGTAGTGGGTTTTCTAAAGTATTTTTGTCCATACTGCACCTATGAGAACTGTCCTTAGAATAAATTACATCCCTTTAAAATACTAGAGGAGAAATCAAGAAAAAATGTAAACTTACAGTCTCAATAACAACAAAAATAAATACTATGCAAGACCCGAAAAAGATTAGAAATATCGCTATTATTGCCCACATCGACCATGGGAAGACTACTCTATTAGATAGTATGCTCAAACAGTCCAATATTTTCCGTGATACGGAAGTTGTCCCCGAGAGAGTAATGGACTCATATGATCAGGAAAAAGAGAGAGGGATCACCATTTTTGCAAAAAATACCTCCGTCTATTTCCAAGATTATAAGATCAATATCATTGACACTCCAGGCCATGCTGACTTCTCCGGAGAAGTAGAGAGGGTGCTTGGAATGGTGGACTCGGTCCTACTACTAGTTGATTCTCAAGAAGGCCCAATGCCGCAGACTCGTTTTGTTCTATCCCGTGCTTTAAGAAAGGGGATACGGCCTATTGTAATCCTCAATAAAATCGACAGGCCAAATGCAAACCCAGATCAGGTCTTGAACCAGACATTTGATCTTTTTGTGGAACTTGGCGCCAATGACGCCCAGCTTGATTTTCGCTACATTTACGCATCCGGCTTCAATGGCTATGCGATCAAACATGTAGGCGATAAACCTAAGGACTTAGCTCCCCTCTTTGAATTGATCATCGAAGCTTGTCCTCCTCCTCCAGGAGAGCTATATAAGCCTTTCCTCATGCAATGCGCGACCATTTTTTATGATGACTTTACAGGCAGACAGACTTGCGGAAGGATCAAACAAGGGAAAGTCAAGAAAGGCGACAACGTAACCAGAGTGGATAAAGACGGGAACAGGACGAACCACCGTATCACGAAAATTGAGGGTTACCTTGGACTAAAAAAAGTGGAAATGGAAGAGGCTGGATGCGGGGATATTATCAATCTTTCAGGAGTTCCTGAAATCATGATTGGAGATACTCTTGCAGATCCTGAACATGTGACCCAGCTCCCACTGATTGAAATCTCAGAACCTACTGTTTCGATAGAGATGACTGTAAACACCTCTCCTTTCGCCGGAAAAGACGGTAGAAACGTCACTATGAATAAACTTAGGGACCGTCTTGCTAGAGAGAAAAAAGCAAACATCTCTTTAAAAATCGAAGATGTAGCTGAAAGAGACGATGCTGTCCGTGTCTGCGGAAGAGGCGAGCTCCATCTCTCAGTATTAATCGAAGCGATGAGAAGAGAAGACTTTGAGATGACTATCTCAAAGCCCAAGATCATCACTAAAGTAGTCGATGGACAAATCCATGAGCCAGTTGAAAGAGTACACGTCGAAGTTCCTGAGAAGTTTTCAGGCGGTGTGATTGAAGACCTATCCCGTAGAAAAGGCGAGATGAGAAACCTGCATACGAACGAACAAGGTATCACCTCCATGGAATTCCTCATGCCAACCCGTGGTCTTATGGGATACCGCAGTGAATTTATCACGAAAACCTCAGGCCTTGGCATCTTGACCTCTATTTTTGATTCCTTTGTTCCCTTTAAAGGAGCGATCCCCGGCCGTATAAAAGGAGTAATGATCTCCAATACTCCCGGGAAAACCAACGGTTATGCCTGCTTTAGCCTCCAAGAGCGCGGCTGGCTTTTCGTTAAGCCCGGCGACGAGGTCTATGAAGGCATGATTGTAGGCGAACACTCTCGTGACAATGACCTTGTGGTCAATGTCACCAAAGCAAAGCAGCTTACAAACGTCCGTGCTGCCGGATCTGATGAGAATATTATCCTGACCCCTCCCCGTGTATTTACTCTCGAGCAGGCAATCGATTACATCGATGATGATGAACTTGTGGAAGTAACGCCTCATTTCATCCGCCTCAGGAAACAATATCTCACGGAGAATGAGCGTAAGCGTAAACCCTCAAAACAGGTATAGGCAGAAAAACCTTCTGCCTTTAGGATCCGTATGGGACAAGAAATTGTAAACATGTTCAATGAGATTTCTTCCACCTACGACCGGATCAATCTTCTTCTTTCGTTTGGACAAGATCGAAGCTGGCGAAAGAAGATGGCAAGTCTCATTCCTCAAAAAAAGGGCCTATCTCATTTAGACCTAGCCACAGGTACTGGAGATCAGATCCTCTCGCTTTGGCAACATTCTTCCAACTTGGAAAGATCTGTTGGGATCGACCCCGCTGAAAAGATGCTTGTCATTGCTAAGGAAAAATTGAAGGGACTTCCAGCAGAGTTTCAAGTTGGTTTTGCTGAAAAGATCCCATCTCCCGAGATGAGCTTTGATCTAGTCACAATTTCCTTTGGCATTCGTAATACCGAAAACCCTCAGCTTGCTCTGCAAGAGATGTATAGGGTCCTAAAACCTGGCGGAAGAGCTTTGATCCTAGAGTTTTCACTGCCATCTAACCCATTAATAAAAGCTGCCCATCTTTTTTATCTTAGAAACTTTGTACCATTCATTGGAGGCCTATTCTCTAAAAGCCCCTCCTCCTATCGCTATTTGAATGAAACGATTGAAAAATTTCCTTATGGAAATGCTTTTCTGAATTGGATGGACAAAGCCGGTTTTAAAAATACTAAATCTCATCCCCTCACATTTGGTGCGGTCTCAATTTATAGCGGGGACAAATGAAAGTATTAGAAAGAAGAGAAATTGAGCAGGTCACAGACGACCCGTTTGAATTTTTGGAGACCTCAGCCCTCTATCCAAAATGGTACTGGGAAAATAGAGAAGGGACTAATCAAATGGCAGGCGTTGGATGCGCCCATGCTCAAAGAGAGGTGCCCATTTCACCTGAGGTTACCTACTATGCCGGGCTTCCCTTTCTCTATGAAAGAGATCCATTATGGCAGAGCTTTCATAACCAGTATTATGTTCCCAAACTAGAATGGGTCAATAAACAGCTCTTTGCTAACACCAATGATCCCTTTTCTTTTACCTTTCCTAAATCAGTAAGAAAAGAGCTCTTTTCTCCTTATCAAAGAATCGATCACCCCCTTTTCCCACAATGGCAAAAAAACGTATGGGATGCATTAAGCTTAATTGAAAAAAAGAAGCTTCAAAAAGTTGTTCTAGCTAGAAAGACTACTTTCAACTTCGCCTCTTTTCTGAAACCGGTCCAGGTACTAAGAAAATTAAAACAGGTGAAGGGACAAGGCTATCTTTTTTTCTACCAGCCAACGCCTGATATCGCTTTTTTAGGAGCGTCACCTGAGTCTCTTTATAAAAGAGTTGGAAATCGGGTCTTCACGGAAGCTGTCGCAGGCACTAGAAAAAGAGGAAAAACTGCGGAAGAAGACGATACTTTAAGACATGAACTTCTCCATAGCGTTAAAGATTTGAAAGAATTTGCATTCGTTGAAGATTTTTTACAAAAATCTCTTTCACCCCATTTAGAAAATCTAGAATTTGAAGAAAGAAAAACGATTCTCGCAACCCCTTACGTTCAGCATCTTTATAGCAGACTTACAGGAACTCTAAAAAGAGGAGGAGATGAGCATCTACTCGCCCTTCTTCATCCAACTCCTGCAACACTGGGCACACCTAGAGATGCAGCCTTTGATTATTTGTTGAGGACTGAACCATTTGCAAGAGGCCTCTATGCGGGCCCTATCGGCTGGGTAAATCAGACAGGTGCTGA
>DATIJO010000079.1:0-3679 GCA_035478555.1 Chlamydiales bacterium | reverse complement strand
CCGAATTATTCCTTCTTCCTTTTTTTTGGCAAGGGTTTCTCACTGCTTTTTCCTTTTTACTACCGGGATTTGGAGTGATGAATGCGATACCACTATCATTTCCCTCATTTTTCCTCTATCTTTTTGGCATGCTTTTAGCTGTGCCTCTACTCTCTTTTGTTCTTTTTAAAAGATGGAAAAATCAGCGTGAAAGAACGCTTTCGTTTTTTCTTGGTTTATCTATTGGCTCTCTTCCCGCCATTTGGCCCTATAGCCCTTTTATCCATTTCATCCATCAAGAAACCATCGTCAATATGACGAACATCCAGATGGTGATCAGCTTTTTCTGTTTTCTTTTGGGCTATTTTCCAGTCCTTAAATTGATGAAATTACAAAAGATGAAATAAAACAAAAATCGTTACCGTTACCGATTTTTCTAATTTTTTCGGTAACGAGATAGCTTCCTTCTGACTTGATATAATAGTCAGCTCTACTTATCATTCAGATTTTTATGCAGTAGGTTTTTATGGATACAATTGGCGATTATTCCATTATCAAAAGGATCGGCAAAGGGCCGCTAGGAGTCATCTATCTTGCCGAACACCGGTTTATCAAGAAGACCTTTGCCTTGAAAGTATTCTCGGATGAGATTGTCAAAAATAGCTCTTTTGTAGGGGAGCTGGAAAAACTACAGAGAGTGCTTGCTGGGGTTGACCATCCATCCCTTGTAAAAGTCCATAACTTTTCCTTTAGCGAAGGTAAGTACTTTCTTGTCATGGATGCCATTGTAGATAAAATGGGCGAGTCAATGAATTTGGGACGTTTTCTGGAATTAAAAGGAAAGACCCTCATTGAAGAGGAAATAGAAAATTTGCTCTCTCAGATCTCATCTACGCTTGATTTCTTGCATGGAACAATACTAAGCAATGGAAAAGCTCTTTTTCATGGCGGGTTAAATTTAAACAACATTTTAATAGGAAAAACAGAAGAAGGGCTTAAGCTATATCTTGCAGACATTGGGGTTTATTCTCTTCTCGGAGAAAAAGAGTACATAAAGGCCATGTACAGATTCCAATCCGAGACGCCTAACTTCAGTCCTTTTTTTCTTGCCCCGGAGCAATTTACAATCGATAGACAATCTCCCGGTATTGCAGCGGACAGCTTCGCTTTTGGAGTGCTTACCTACTATTTGATCACCCAAAGCTTGCCTCAGGGCTTTTTCACCCCTCTTTCTCAGATTATGCCTCATGCAAAAGGAAACTGGGACCTTTTGATTTATGAATGTTTGCAAAAAGATCCTTCCAAAAGAGCCTTAAAAAAACTAGATTCGCTGCTAAAAGAAACAAGAAAGCCTGAGCAGCACTCCTGGAAAGAAATTGAAGAGAAAGTACAGACCAACATGCAGATGTCTTTTGAATTTTCAAAAGAAAAAAAGCAAGAGGAGCCTTCTTCTTCATTAAAACCACTGTTAAAGCCGCAGGAGATCAACCGTCCTACCTATGATCCCGATCCAGCTACTGTCTTTCAAAAAGATTTGACCGTCTCTCTTTACCAGCCAACCAAAGTAGAGATCAAAGAGGTGGAACCGCTCCTCACCGAAATGGTTGTCATACCAGGAGGGACCTATTCCCGTGGAAGCAAAAATGGCGCCCGAGATGAAATGCCAAGGCATCCCGTGCTTCTCAAAAGTTTTGCTCTAGATATTCATCCAATTACCAATGAGCAATTTGTACGGTTTTTGATGGCTATGGGCGGGGAGAAGGATATGAATAATAATGATATCATCCGTCTCAAAGACTCGCGAATTAAAAGAAGCGGCGGCAAGATTTTGATTGAATCGGGGTATAACCGTCATCCTGTGGTAGGGGTTACCTGGTACGGGGCTGTTGCCTACGCTAAATGGGTCGGAAAGCGGCTCATTACAGAAGCAGAATGGGAGATCGCTGCTTGCGGAGGAGTTGAAAACTCTTGCTATCCAACAGGAGATGACATCGAAAGGTCCCAGGCAAATTTCTTTAGTTCTGATACTACTGCTGTCATGAGCTATCCTCCCAATAACTACGGCCTCTATGACATGGTCGGAAATGTCTATGAATGGTGCCATGACTGGTATGCATACAACTACTATGAAGCCTCCATGCAAGAGCCGGAAAATCCCATGGGGCCTCCTCAAGGGGTCTACCGTGTTCTAAGAGGGGGATGCTGGAAAAGTTTGAAAGAAGATCTACGCTGCTCTCATCGCCATCGCAATAATCCCGGTGCTGTTAATGGGACCTATGGGTTCCGTTGTGCAGCAGACGTAAGTTAAAAAAATATTCGGATTTTTTATTTTACCACCCACTCACAGGGTTCGCTAGAGGGCACAGAGAGTACAGGAATTTTTTCTTTTCTCTCATCTCTATGTTCTCTGTGTCCTCTAGCGAGTCCTACGAGCGGGTGGTTAATATTCCTTTTCTAAAACCTAGGAAAATAATCTTTAATTTCTTATAATCATCCCCATGAAACTTTACCTATCCAAACCCAGAGGATTTTGTGCCGGCGTCGAGAGAGCGATCGATACCGTTGAGCGTGCTTTAAAGCTCTGGGGCCCCCCTATTTATGTAAAACATGAGATCGTTCATAACCGCCATGTAGTGGAGGGGCTTCGTCAAAAAGGGGCCATTTTTATTGAAGATCTAGAGGATGTACCGAAGGGTGCCAGGCTCATTTATTCCGCTCACGGGGTTTCACCTGAGGTCAGGGAAAAGGCAAAGTCTAGAAATTTAATTGAGATCGATGCTACTTGCGGCCTTGTTACAAAGGTCCACTCGGCAGCCAAAAGATATGCGGAAAAAGGCTATCATATTCTTCTTATCGGTCATAAAAAACATGTGGAGATTATTGGCACGGCAGGGGAAGCTCCCCATGCCACGACCATCATTGAATCAGTAGCAGATGTAGAAGCCTTAAGCTTTCCACCTGATCAAAAGCTCTTTTATCTGACTCAGACCACCTTAAGCTTAGATGATGTGAAGGAAATTACCGATGCCCTGATCGCAAAATATCCTCATGTAGAGACTCTTCCCTCTTCTTCTATCTGCTATGCCACTACCAACCGTCAAATGGCCCTTCGCGAAATAACAAGTAAAGTAGATCTGGTGATTGTCGTAGGAGATCCTAAAAGTTCTAACTCTAATCGTCTGAGAGAAGTTGCGGAAAGAAGAAAAGTGCCGGCCTATCTGATCAATAGTCCTAATGAAATATTGCCCACCTGGCTTGCAAAAGTTCAAAGCATTGGTATGACCGCTGGGGCTTCCACTCCTGAAAGCGTCGTGCAAAACTGCATTCACAAGCTCAAAGAGATGGGCGTCACCTCTGTTGAAGAGGTGGTCTTCACGGAAGAAGATGTCTTCTTTCAACTCCCTAAGGCAGTCTTATAACCTTGTCTTAAATCCTATTTTTTCCCAAAGTGAAAAAATATGGGGAAAAAGCACACCGTCTTTCATTTAGATAAAGAAACTATGAAAAGGCAGGTAGGGATATTTGATCTCTTTGCTGTCGGTTATGGGGATCTTGGCTCCTCGATTTATTATGCCTTGGGAGTGACTGCTCTCTTTGCTTTGGGCGCAACGCCTCTTGCGCTGATCCTTGCTGGTATCGTGTTTATATGCACTGCGCTGACTTATGCTGAGATGACCTCAACTTTTCCTGAAGCGGGTGG
>DATIJO010000078.1:0-4681 GCA_035478555.1 Chlamydiales bacterium | reverse complement strand
GTTGCCATTGAATTTAACGATAATCTTTTTTCCTGTGAAAGCTCTGGCTAAGCGAAGCGCTGTCATGGTAGCTTCTGTCCCCGTTGAGACAAAGCGGAGTTTTTCGATCGCAGGCTGCAGTTTTTTGATCTCTTCGCCAAGTTTGAGCTCATCTTCGGTTGCAATGCCAAACGATGTGCCTAATTTAATTCTTTGAAGAGTCTGTTTGGTAATTTCCGGATTTGCATGGCCTAAAATGAGAGAGCCCCATCCCATGCAGTAGTCGATATATTTTTTTCCATCTGCGTCTACGATCTCATCTTTTTTTCCTTTTTGCACGATGATCGGACTTATGCCAACCTCTTGAAAAGAGCGTACAGGTGAATTGACTCCTCCAGGAAAAACTACTAAAGATTTTTCAAAAATTTTCTGATTGCTCATAGTGTATTTTATGTGGGTTATTCTGCTATTTATACCTTTTTTAGTTTGGAGTGACATTCCCTACGAGGTGCATTTTCACGGCCTCGAGGATGATCCCAAAACTCTAAAATCTGTTGAGGCCCATTCGGATATCATTCAATTGAAGGAGCGTCCTCCTGCTTCGATCAATGGCCTACGCTACCGGGTTCTATCCGACATTCCCAACATGATCCAGGTTCTCCATTCCGAAGGCTATTACGATGCTACAATCACGAATTCGGTTGAAAACGTTGAGGGAACTGCGGAAGTGATGATTTTCATTCATCCCGGCCCAAGATATCTTTTAGAATCTTACGAAATCGTAAATGTTGATTGCAAAGAAAAAGTACTCCTTGAGGAATGCTCCAATATTACACCTTCTGATCTCGGAGTTGAGATCGGAAAGCCCATCAGCGCTCAGATAATCCTAGATGCAGAAATGATCCTTTTAAAGAATCTTGCAAACTGTGGATATCCCCTTGCTGAAACAGAAACAAGAAGCGTGGTCGCAAACACAGCCAGAAAAACGGTGGAAGTGAAGGTTTGTATCGATCCAGGGCCTTTGGCCCGGTTTGGGCCGATCACATTGACTGGGATAAGAGGAGTAAATGATTCCTACATCAGCAATAAATTTGCTTGGAAAGAGGGAGATATCTACTCGGAAAAATTGGTTGACGATACCCAGAGAAGTTTGATCGACACTGATCTTTTTAGCTCTGTTTTGATCTCACATGCAGATGAGGTAGATCCTAATGGAGAACTTCCGATGAAGGTCCGCATCAGCGAATCAAAACATAGATCGATCAATGTGGGTGTTAGCTATGCGACCAATGATGGAGCAGGTCTTACCTTTGGATGGGCAACAAGAAATTTCCGTAATCGCGGAGAAAAACTCGGCGTGGAGTTAAATGTGCAAAGAGTCTACTCCACAGGCCTTCTCACCTACATGATCCCTGAATTTTATAGGATCGATCAGAGCTTTCTATTCCAGGCGGGCGCTGAAAGACAGCACATCACCGTCTATCTTGCAAATATCTACTCCGGAAAAGCGATCGTAGAGAGGTTTTTCAATCCCAATAACTACTTTTCTGTCGGCGTCAAGTTTGAAAATATCCACATTCATGAAAGCATTAAAAATGGGGCATTTTCGCTTTTGAGTATTCCTATTTATTACCGCTACACTACTGTTGAAAACTTGCTAGATCCCCTTTCAGGGATAGTAATTTCCTATAAACCGGTTCCTTATCAGGGAGTCGCTCAACACAGGGATTTCTTCTTTAAACAAGAACTTACCACTTCTTTCTTTGCACCGCTCACTGTGGATAAGAAAATCATTTTAGGATTTAGACTGCAGCTTGGCTCGATCATTGGAACGCCCTTTCAAAACATCCCTTTTACTCATGTTTTTTTAGGAGGATCGGAGGACAACCTGCGAGGCTACCGCTTTAAAACCGTCAGCCCATTAAATGCAAATGGCGATCCCGTTGGAGGAAGAGGCGCTCTTTATTTTACTTTTGAGCCAAGATATCGTATTACTAAAAGCCTTGGGGTAGTGACCTTCTTTGATGCAGGCACTGTAACATTAAAGGGATATCCTAGATTGGACGCTCACTGGTTTAAATCAGTTGGCCTTGGCCTTCGTTATTTTACTATCTTTGGACCGCTGAGAGTGGATGTGGGCTTTCCTTTAGATAGACGTCATCTAGATCCGCGTTACCGATTTTATACAAGCATAGGACAGACTTTTTAATGAGAATTTGGAAGATCATAGGAATATCAGTTGTTGCCCTGTTCTTCTTGCTTGCGGTCTTTACCTCCATTTGGCAGACCGATTGGGGAAGAAAGCAGTACCTCACTAAAATTGAAAGGACCTTAGCGAAAAAAAATATCAAAGTATCCTTTGAAGGATTAAGCGGGTTTCTTCCTTTTGCTTGGAAGATCAAAGAAGCAACCGTTACAACCCCTACAACATCTATCCAGTTTGAAGACATTACCTTTCGTCTCAACCTTCTTGGTCTTTTACAAAGAAAGATTGTTTTTAGAAATGTGGACGCTAAGAAGGTCATCTTTTCAAGAGAAGGAATGGTGAGCTTTCCTGCTTTTGCTGTAAGCGGAAGGATCTCTCTTTCTCAAAACACCTCCTCTGTTGATCTTCTTGCTACAAGTGATAAAAACAGCTTTCATATAATAGCAAAGGGACGAAATGGACAGATCAAAGTAAAAGCAGAGACCAAGGTCCTTACTTTGAAATCCCTTGAACCCTGGTACTCTCTTCCTTTTGACAGCAGTTTTTCCTTCATTATCGAATGGAGAGGAAGCCAAAAAGCTTTCCAGAACCTTCTTTTTGAACCAGGAGACCATCTTCCCATTGTTGGCGATGTTCACGGCATTCTCTACCACACTGAAAATCTTCTTCCCGAACTGATCCAAACCCATTTAAAAAATGTCACTCTTCACTCACATTTTACTCTTTATTCAGATAGATCTCTGCATATCTCAATGTTTGATCTCTTAAGCCCCTTTTTTAGTGTGCATACGAAAGGCGACTTTACACAGGGATTTAGATTGGAAAAGATCGAGGGGACCTTTTTGACAAGCAATTTAAGCTCATTCGGAATGGAAGGAAATCTCTTTGGCACAGGTGTGATCACCTATCCCAACCAAGAGTACTTAGGAGATTTTTCCATTCAAGGGGAACTCATTAAAGATAGATTTAATGTTCAAAACATCAAGGTAGAGGCTCAAAGCAAAACTCTTGGAAAAAATACCACAGGCTCCTTTTCTCTTACGGCTTCGTTATTTTCAGAAGATTGGAGAGCAGAAGGAGATTTTATTTTGCCTGAGAAGGGAGATCTCATGGTCTCCCCCGTCCGCATCTACTCTCCGTTTTCGGAACTGCATGGAAAAATTGCCCTAGGAAATGAGAGAAAAGATGGAGAGGCAACATTTAGAATCGATGATCTCTACCACTTTCAACCTTTTGTTCCGGAATACCCTTTCTACGGCGGAGTTGAGGGAAGAATCAAGTACCTCTCCAAAAAAACAGATGCTCATTGGGAAAATACTTATGAGGTCTCGGGCAATCTGTTTGATGTGTTTTATAAAAACCTTCATGCGGACGAAATAGGGATTGATTCCCAAATTATCAACGCGAAAGGAAATATTACTGTATCGCTTGACCGCCTCCGCTACCATACCCTCTTCTTGAATAACGTGACTTTTCAGACCAATAATGAAGAGGAAAACTGGCCATTTACACTCACTGCAACTGGCAGCTTCCGGGCTCCCCTGGATATTATTGGCAAAGGATACTGGCATAAACATGGTAGTGACTGGCTAGTCAATATGCAGGAGTTCTCAGGTCATCTTTTTAACCACTCGTTTTCTATGGCAAAACCATGGGAGGTGAATAGATCTTTAGCTCATTTTAAGATGAGCGAATTAGAACTTAATATGGCTGTTTCAAAACTCCTAGCAAGTGCCTCTATTTCACCTGATAGTTCCAATATCCAATTGAAATTAGACCACTTTCCTTTGGATTTCCTCTCTCTGAATCCTCTGGATCTTGATGTGACAGGATTTGTCTCTCTAGATGGAAAACTCACCCAAAAGGGCAATAAGACTGAAGGCAACCTTCAAATGGACATAGAAAACATCCAGACTGCAGCACTAGGAGAGAAAATCCAAAGCGGCGCAGGATTTATTACTCTTAACTTAAAAAATGAGAAATTGGACTTTGATGGACAGCTATTTTTAGGTGGAGACCAGATCATCGGAGGCAAAGGCGATATTCCCATTGTAGTCAAAGTGTATGAACACTCTGTCTCCTTCCCGCTGAACCTCCCCATTCAAGCAGAGATTCATTACGACGCAAGAGCAGAAGAGGTGCTTGATTTTATCAATACAGGCCCTCACCGCTTTGAAGGAGATGTCAACTGCCATCTCTATTTTTCCAGGACCTTTGAGCATCCTTTGATCCACGGAAACTGTACTATTTCAAACGGCACCTATGAAAACTACTATACCGGCACCTATCTAAAAGAGATCAAAGCAAGTTTAGTGGGAGATAAGGATACTCTTGTTCTAGAGTCCCTATCAGGGTTAGGGCAAGAAAAAGGCAATTTCCTCGGCCAAGGGAAATTCCGCATCGATCCGGTCCAGCACTACCCCTTCACCGTGCATGTGGAGTTTTCAGATATTGTTGTTGTGGATATCCCTTTAGTGCTTGCAACAGCCGAAGGCA
>DATIJO010000077.1:0-4054 GCA_035478555.1 Chlamydiales bacterium | reverse complement strand
TTATGACGATCATGGACAAACTCAATGAAGGAATCAAAGAAGCAATCAGAAGCCGTAATCAGCTTCGCCTAGAGACCCTTCGCATGCTCAAATCAAAACTCTTGGTAGTTGACGCTAGAGGCAACATTCCTGATCCTGAAGCCCAAAAGATCTTTAAAACCTACTACGGCAATCTCCAAGAGGCATTAGAGCAGTTCCAAAGCGCTAACCGTCCTGAGATGGTAGAAAAACTGAAAGCAGAACTTGTGATCATCCAGGAGTTCTTACCTAAAGCCCTCTCCCATGAAGAAACAAAAAAGCTTGTGATGCAAGCTATCGCTGAGTCAGGTGCTAAGACAAAAAAAGACCTAGGTCTTGTGATGAAGAGTGTGATGAAGCTAAATAGTGGGATTGATGGCAAGCTAGCAAGAGATTTAGCTAGCCAACTTCTGCCTGATTAAAGGCAATATCCACTACACCATTTGGCTGAAACATCGCCCTAAACATCGGCAAAATTCTTTCTTCATGAGGAAGTTTAAGCATTTCCTGATGGAACTCGGCAATATCTACTACAATGCGCTCAAACCTATAGTAGGCTAAAAGTGTCTTATTGGTCTGAGTATTCCCATAGCCTTGATAAAAGAACTCTTCTTCATGAGGCTTGTTCCAGAGGTTTCCCACTCCTCCGCCAATGAACATGAGATCCCGCTCTTTTGGGGCCATAATGGGGTCATCCCAGTCCACGATGTAGAGTTTATCCTTTTCATCGATCAATACGTTGCCGCCGTGGATGTCCGAGTGGCAAAGTACAAGGTGCGGTATTTTTGGCACCTGTTCGCTCAAGCTCTCAGCTCTTTCTACATTTTTAGAAATCAATGCCCTTTGTTCTCTCATAAACTTAGCTAATGGGTTTGATTCCTTGTCTATTTGTTCAAGGATAGTTCTTACTCTCACTCTCCAAGTATTGGAAAAAGATTCCTTGCGAATCTGGTTTTGTAAGGATTCTGGTACATCAATCTCATGAATTTGTTTTAGAGCTTTTCCAAGCTTGATCCATTGATCTTTTGTTAAATCCCTTTTAAACCCATCCTCTCCTTTAATAAATGGGTAGACGATGAGCATGTCACCACCTACTTGAGCAGCTCCTTCCCCATCAATCGTTTTAATAGGTAAAATAATGTTCTCAAGCCTACATTCATGAAGTAGCCATGCTACCTTGACACTGATATCTTGCCGGTAATTTCTTTTTACCTTGACGAAGTAGCTCTTTTGATCCCTTCCATAGACTTTATAGACAGAGGCGTTCATATCTGCCCCCAAGGGCAGAAATTCTATGGAAAACACATCTATGCCGTAATTGTTCTTTAGAACTGCATGTATACGATCAATCATTACTTCCAATTATTTCGCATTGGCAATCTCTCTTTTTGCAAGTTCATCTAAAAGTTCTTGGCTGGCAAGTCCATTTTTGATCAACATCTCAACTACCTGATCACTCTCTCTTCCAAATTTCATCTGCCTTTCGGTGTGGCCTGTTTTGGAATAGGGCTCTAAAAGTCCTGGTGCAATATTTAATTCAAGAAGACGCTCCCAAAGAAACTCATTTCTTGTTCCTGGTGCATAGAGCTGTCTTCCGCCAGTAAGTTCAATGCAGGCAGGAAGTGGATCTAGAGGAGTATTGTCTGAAGGATGGACAAAGAGAACCATGGAAAAGCGCTCTTTATTT
Organism: Chlamydiales bacterium; assembly: GCA_035478555.1. GTDB lineage: Bacteria > Chlamydiota > Chlamydiia > Chlamydiales > SM23-39 > DATIJO01. Next base: position 2,349 of record DATIJO010000077.1, on the reverse strand, counting down.
GCTTCCTGTGCAACCACTCTATGGCGTGCGCTAACAAAAAGACCGTTGGTGAGGTTTTCTAACATATCGCCCACATTCACAATGAAAGCGTCATCGGGAACAATCACATTTAACCACTGTCCTTTGAATTCCACTTGAAGGCCTTTCTCTGTTGCATAGGGCAAAATGGCCAAATAATCGATATCGGTATGAGGCGCGCCCCAATAGTGAGTTTGCTTTACTCTTTCTTCTGAGAGAGGTGGGTAATAGAGCGCTCTAAGAAGACTATCCCCCTCTTTAGTTGTCTTATTTAAGAGATCAACCTGCAGTTTTTTCTCTATTTTCTGATTGATCGTCTCAACTATAGCTTCTTGAAGTGGGACAACATATTGGGATAGCTCTCGGTATAATGTCATCATGGCTTCTTTAAATCCCGACTGATCAGGCCAGACGTTTTCAGGTTTTCCATCTTCTCTTCCGATATGATAAAACTCTTTACAGTCTTTTGCGGAACTTCCCTTTGCAGTCTCTCCCGGGACAAATCCCCTTTGCCCTTTTAAAGTAGGACTAAAACTTTGCATTTTGTAGGTCATTTCTTGTTTAAAAAACCTCTCTGCTTGCGCGTAGGCTTTTTTAATCAACTCTCTATCAATACCGGTATGGCGCACAGCAAAAAAGCCCACGTCGTGCATTGCATGAAATAGAGTAGATAGAAACTCTTCTCTTCTTTCGGAGTTATAAAAATCCTGCATGTCGACTACCGGAATGCGGATATCAAGTTCTTCTGCATGTACAAATGAGAAAACACAAAGGATCATCAAAAGAAAGCGCATATTTCTACCTCAATTTTTAAGGGGTAGGAATATGCTTTATCGTATGAATTTATGAAAAGAAAATTTTGGATATTAACAGGGGTGGTAAAAAGATGACAATATGCGTAAGCGAGGTAAAGCCAGATCAAAGCGAAGCGGTTCGAGTGAGTGGGGTCAATAGTAAAACTATTGGCCCCCGAGTGAGAATTGATATGGCAAAACCGCAGCAAGTCAGATTGTCACCTTTTTACCGCCCCTGTTAATAAAATACTAATCTATATAAAATCTTAAATTTTGAGAAAAATTATGGCTACCACTAAGACAACTTCTAGCTCTTCAACCATTTTTACTTTTACTTCTAGATGGTCTACTCTGACCCCTGAAGTTGCAAGAGTGAATATTCGTTTGGTATCTTTCATGTGTGGAAAAGCAGCAGATGCTTTGATAAAAAAATGCCAAAATCCAGAGTATGTTTACCCTTCTGTTCCAAATGTACGATGTTTTTTAAGCGCCTATAATCTAATTCAAGAGGATGGCAGTGTAAGCGATACTGTAAAAAATGTAGTTTTACAGATGCTTGCAGAAACAACATCACAGACTCAAAGTACGGCCCCTCTTCAAAAAGAAGTCTCAAAAATTGCCGATTAAAAATTCACTTAAAGATCTATTAAGAAATGTTTACGAAAACAGTACTAGTTTCGCCTGTTGCAGGATCTTTAAAAAGAAGCCTAGGAAAGTTGCGGTATAAACCTCTTTCTTGTCCGTCTGGTGGAGATGGAACCAGCTCTAGCCCCTCCCCTCTCTTTAAGAAGGAAGAAATAGCATGCTCTGCTACCTCAAGGGTCTCTCCCCAAATGAGGGCCATGTACCTATCTCCATTGTCCAAAGTAACATAAATCGTGTAATATTTTGGGTAACACCTCTTGCAAAGTTCCGTAAAAGCCCAGATGAAATCGCCACCTTCGTCTTCAGCAATATGAGGAATAAGCCTCTCAGCAACTTCTACTTTGCTAATAACGACTTGGGATTTTATCTCCGCAAGATTCCAACTAAAGTCTACTGTAGTAGTGTTAAGAGGTAGCAAAGACATTTATTTTCCAAGTAAAGAATAGGCAAACTGACGCAAGAGGTCTAACTGCTCTTGCCTTTGTACAAAACCCGGGCCTCTTTGTTTTCTTAAAGGTACAATAAGTTTGACTAATTGATCGTCTAAGTTGTCCTTCGTAATCTCGCCGCTCTTGATTTTTTCTTCTAGGATAAGTGCGGTAATAAGAGTTCCTGTTCTGCCAATCCCTGCCCTGCAATGAAGCCAAGCGATTTTATTGACATTGGGCACCAGGAGTTTAACATTCTTAACCAGCTTTTGTAGTGTGGACAAATTAACTGCGGTGAAATCTTTCCAACTATCATAGCGGAAGCGAAGAATGTCTCTTGTTACCCCGATTGTAGTATCTGTGACTTTGTATAAGAATAAGTTGTTCTTCCTTTTAGCTAGCGTTATAAGCATTGAGCCGTATTTCACACTCTTACCTAGTTGATCAGGGTAATATTTCGTAAC
>DATIJO010000076.1:0-3518 GCA_035478555.1 Chlamydiales bacterium | reverse complement strand
TTTCTCTCTTTCGCAAAATCCGCCCACCATTTTTGAATCTTCCCCTGCATCTCGCTGTCCAGCCATAGTATCAGCCTTCTGCTTCTACTCTTTTTATGAAACTCCTCGTAGATCCTTGTTTTTTCTTTGCCCTTTAGGAAGAAAAAGCCTGCGATCTTTTCAGCAGCAATATCTTTTACCTCTTCAGGAAATGACTCGGGATCAATATAGAGGTGGCATTTGGGGATATCGACCACTAATGGCTTAGAATTACTAGAATAAAAGCTGCCCCGTTTGAATGGTTCTGTCACCACAAGCTCATGCTGCTGCCCTGCCAATTTGGTCCACTTTTCTCCCTCATTTACCTGCAGCTTATAAAACTGGATGATGAGAAGAGAAAACAAGAAAAAAAGAAATAGGCCAATGCCTAATAGCCGTTTTAAATCCGAAGGAGTGACAGCAAGAGTCTTTTCTTTCATGAGGTTGTTTTTTTATTTAACCACCCGCTCACAGGGTTCGCTAGAGGACACAGAGAACACAGAGATAGGAGCGAAGGATTATATTTCTCTTTCCTCTCTGTGTTCTCTGTTCTCTCTAGCGAGTCATACGAGCGGGTGGTTGAATATTTTCTATTCCATTCCGAGCAAAAGGGAAGGTCTTTCGTTTTCTTCTTGAAAGACCAATCCTTGCGGAAAGTTAATAATATCCTTAAGGTAGGGATGGCGTAAATGACTATATTCAGGCAGTGCTGCAAGGTCCATCAGATGAGTGGGATTTTCAAACTGCTCTATCTCAAAATAGAGTCTGCTCATCTCCTCATTGCACTCTTTGATTGCTTTGGTAAGCTTGGGGATTTCCATCCTCAGCTTCATCAATGAGTTTTGTCTTTCTACATGCAGATAGAGAGTCAAAGCAAAAAGGAAGATACAAACAGATATTTTACTTAGAAGAGAGAGCTTATTCATCCATCCCCCTCTTCTGAGCAAATCTCAGTTTTGCGCTTCTTGATCTCGGATTTGCCCGCATCTCTTTCATCGTTGGGACAACAGGCTTTTTAGTAAGGAGAGTTAGCTCCCCAGCTTTTTTCTTTCTAGCCTTCAGATCTCTGAACTGATTTTTTACAATCCGATCTTCCATGCTATGAAAAGAGATCACCCCGATCATTCCTTCGGGACAAAGCTTTTCAATAGCAGATTTCAAACCCTTTTCTAACGCATGGATCTCATCGTTCACATAGATTCTAAGAGCCTGAAAAACCAGTGTCGCAGGATGCAAATGTCTAGTTCTCTTCAATACTCTCTGCAAAACTTCCACTAGATCCCACGTGGTCTCAATTCGTTTTTTTGCCCTTGCCTCAGCAATAGCCTTCGCAGCAAGACGCCATCTGCGCTCTTCACCCAGATCGCGAAAGAGCTCACCTAACTTTTTCTCAGGAAATTCATTGACCACAGTCTCAGCCGTCAAAGGAAGACTCTGGTCCATACGCATGTCCAAAGGCCCTTTCTTCATGAAGCTAAAGCCTCTGGTCTCAGTGTCCAATTGATAGGAGGATACTCCCACATCAAATAGAACACCGTCAACGCAAGGGATCTTTTTCTCTTTTAAATAGTCTTGAATATGGGAGAAGTTCCCATGAATGAATTCTACCTTATCTTTCCAGGGAGATAGTCTTTTCTCCGCTTGCCTTAACGCGTCTTTGTCCTGATCGCAAGCGAGATACTTCTTTATCTCGGGATGACCTTTTAATATGGCCTCTGCGTGCCCACCCATTCCCACCGTCCCATCGAAAAAAGTGGAAAATTTCTTATCCGCCAAAAACTTCAATATCTCGTCTAATAAAACAGGGATGTGCACAGTTCACTACTTAATAATAGATGCTAAATCGGCCTCTTCTATCTTTTTCATCCCCATTTCTTTCTCTTCTCCAGCTAAAAGCATAAAGGCCTCTTCCATCATCTTCTTCATGTTATCTTCTTTCGAAGAGCCATGAAGTAAGGCTTGGAGATTTTTTTCATAGATCTCTTTTGGCCAGAGCTCGATCTTACCTAATACACCCGCAACCACGATCTCTTTCTTAATACCCGCTGCATCCTTTAATAGAGCAGGAAGGTTCACTCGTCCGATTTGATCGCAAGTAGTCTCATGTAAAGTGGAGAAGAACATCGTGAAAAATGGCTGGAACTTCGCGATATGCTGCTTTTCCTGAAATCTCTGAACGATCTTTTGGATCTCAGATTTTCTATAGATCGCAAGGCAGCCGCCTAGTCCCAATCCAATGGTAAACTCCAACTTCCCCTCTTCACATAGCCCATATCTAAATTGGGATGGCAAAACAAAACGATTCTTATCGTCTAGCTTTGCCGTATGTGAACCACTGAAGAAGAAGGAATTCATCGTTTTTCCACGCTTTCCCACATCTTAACAACGTTGTTCAAAAGTTGGCAATCTTTTTGCAAAAAATTCCTTCTACTTTTCTTATAACGCCTTGTATTTCAATATATTAATTGATTTTTCAACAATTGTGGGAAATTGTGGAAAACCTGTTCATAAACCATCGGTTTTCCATTCAAAATGGAGCCCTTGATCTCATAATAAAACCCTTAAAGCCATAGACTTACGATCTGCCCACAGAACGAAAATCGCCTTGTTCACAACTTTCGACAACCTAATCCATTATATAATAAATATTTAACATTGAAATTAACTAATATATTTATTATAATTCATGTAAATTAAAATTCAAATGCAGGAAATTAACACATGTCAGGAATATGTGATTTTATAACAAATACTTTCGTTAGCGGGATGGCGTATGTTTTGAATGCTGTCACTCCCCCTCGCTATAAAGTAGTTCCCACTACCCAACAACAACTAGATAGGAGCTTATCTAGAGTTCAGGACGTTCTTGAAAGGCATAAAAAACAATGGCAAGACGGCCAGCCTGAGTTCATTAGAGGAGAACGAGAGTGGAAGAATGTTGCAAGAAAAGAATTCATACATCAATTTTTTGATAAGATACTCCCTTCAACGATCCCCATTTCAGCTATTCTCCTCTATCTTAATCCAGGATTAACGATTTTATCAGTGGGCGGAATGATAGGAATTTGTGTTCTCCATCTATATTTTGAACCAAAAAGATACTTCGATCTGACAAATGCCACTTTTGATGCAAATCTGAAAAGTTTTGAGCAGCAAATAATCGCAAGATTTCTGGATGAGGAAATACGAACAGAAGCCTTGTGCGTTCTTTATGAACTTGAGAGAAGATTTGAAGAGCTTCCTTGCATCGAAAGAACGGGCGCACTGCGATTGAAATTGGAAGCCTTAAGAGATTTAATGACTAAAGTCGATCCTACACCTCAATCCAGAGCCCTTTACTGCAGAATGCTAAGCCAGTATTTACAAAAAATGGAATTACACAAGAAAATACAAAAGCCTTCGACGAATTAATAGCATCTCTTAATTAAAAAAGGAAAATATGGCCGTTTCAAGCGTTTGCAGAAGTATTACCAGTTGTTTTAACAGCTATTGGGCTCAAA
>DATIJO010000075.1:0-1509 GCA_035478555.1 Chlamydiales bacterium | reverse complement strand
GCCCCTGCAGCTCAAGACCTAGTGAGATTAATAGAACCTGGAACGGGAAAGAGTAAAAAAGAGCTTTCTCCGGTAAAAGGTGCAAAGAGGCACCTACGCCCCATTATCAACCAAAATCCTTTTATTCCAGCCTCTGCTTGCAGAGTTGCCGCTGAGGCCACTAAAAATGCTAAGTATCTAAAGCCAAAAGCCCCTCAAAAAGCGGCAGCTAAACACCCGCCTCTTTGGATCCCATCCTCTTCTACCATGGTAGCTGCAGATAGATTGAAATTACCTAATATCAAAAGAACTGAATAATACTGAATAATATTTAATTTTTAATAAAAAAAATTAATTGAATATTTCATTTTAATAAATAATCAGTTAAAATATTCACAAAAAATTGGAAAAATATGGCTTTAGTTGTACGTCCTGCAGCCCGCAGATCCGAACCTCCTCCTACTCTTGCTCAGCGCCCGGGAAGGCCAAATGGTTTTACTTCTGCAATCAAGTTTATCCCTTCACGAAACGGCCACGCTGCTTACAAGGCGCCTGAGATATTTACTATAAAGCATCTTTCTTATCCTGTTATCCAACCTGTGCCAAAACGCTTTAAATCAGCTAAATCTGAACATCCTTTAACTCGTTCTGAAAAAAGACCGATTCTTGGAACTGGTGATTTTGCGCCTTACAAGCCAGAGAGATTTAGGATCATCAAAATGGCTTTTCGAACTCCTAGGAATTTTCCGGGATCGACCCATGAACTAGACCGCGCGGCTGAAAATAGACTGATCATCATGGCAACAGAACAGATCCCCAATGTCTATATACGGGTCGTTACCAGAGTAAATGATATTATTCCTATCGGCTTTGATCCCTTCCGCTGTCAGGCAGAACATGATCAGCTTCGTAACCGCTTTTCCCTAGAAAAAAGAGAAAGATTGGGAAGTGGAACTTACGGAAAAGTATATCTTATAGAAGATAAACACACCAAAGGCAAGGTGGCAATTAAGGTCAACCGACCCCAAAAAATCAAATATGCATTGGATGAGCTTGTGAGGACGGCCAGAGTACAAGGCATTCCTCATGTCCTTCCACTAGAACACTTCTTTCAAATAGATTCCTCTTCTTACGCATTGGTTTTTAAATTGTTCAACAGGAGTCTACAAGAATCTATGGATGTCAGGATCTCACAAAAGATGTTCTACTCTATAGATCATATTGAATCCTTCTTTCGAAAATTTCTAGAGTCCTTTGCCGAAATGCATAGACTAGGGATCATGTATTGCGATGCCAAAGAAAACAATGCCTGTGCATCCGCAACCACAGGAGAATTTTACATCTTTGACTTTGGCAGATCAGCTATTCCTGGAAGAGAAAGGGATATTTGGAAGTATATTCCGAACATCGGTTATCAAGCTCCCGAAGTTACCCTTGGAGCGGACTATAGCTATCCGGCTGAAATTTTCAGTTTAGGATGCGTATTTTTTAGACTACTTACAAATACGTATCTTTTTGAACAAGCATCTA
>DATIJO010000074.1:0-2597 GCA_035478555.1 Chlamydiales bacterium | reverse complement strand
TCGCCTTCGGACTCATCATGAAGATAAAAACTCTCTATCGTATGAAATTTATGAAAAAACCTCTGCGATTGATAGGTTTTATTGAAGATCTCAAAAGTGATTGCCTCTTTTGCTGCAGCGCCTTCTTCCGTTAACATCTCCAGCATTTCTTCAGAAAAGAAAAGACACTGATATTTTTTGAAGGCATTTAGCATCTCATCAATTGAAAGCATGAGGCGCGATTTCATGCCCGGCATTTCTTTTAGTTTCACATAGGCATCTTCCAAATGGACAATCCCATCGAAAACAATGAGTGTGTTTTCTCCCAAGTAATCGAGCACCGAAGAAAGCTTACTTTGCGAAAGTACTAGGGGTTCATCCGCGGGGGTAAAAAAGAATTGGTCAACTTTAGCGATAGATTTTTGCCCGATGGGATCAAAAGTGCGGATGTTATCGATCTCATCCCCAAAAAACTCAACTCTATAGGCATCAGCTGAGGATACGGGAAATATGTCAATAATCCCTCCTCTCACTGCAAACTGGCCTTTATCTGAAACTACGGGAGATCTTTTATACCCTAACTGGGTCAAAATAAGAGGGACCTCATCAAAAGAAATAGTATCTTTCTTTTTCCAGGTATAGCAAAGAAGGATAAGCTCTTCTTTAGTGATGACTTTTTGCAATACTGATTGCAGGGGAGCTATGACAATTTTTGGTTCGTTTATCTTTGCTAGATGATAGAGCACATCAAAGCGCTTGCCCATGATATCCGGGCTTGGCTGGATCTCTTCTCCTGGCAGCGTTTCCCAGGCAGGCAATTCAAAGGAATGGTTCTCTAAGAAGAAGGCAAGGTTGTCGATCAACCTGTCTTCGCGTGCGCCTCAGCTTAAGACGAGAAGGTTCTTACCTGTTGCTTTCAGCGCAAGAGAAAGAAGGAGCGCTTTTGGAGATCCCCAGAGTTTTTCAATAAAAAGAGAGGACTCTTTGATTTTTTGGGAAAAGGATTGCAGACTCTTCGAAGCGTTAAAATTCGGAATCACAGATCTCGAAGCCTTACGCGAATTTTCTCAAGGGCGCTAGGTATGCCTGATGGGTCTTTGCCGCCTGCTTGAGCGCTGGTTTTTTTGCCGCCCCCGCCTCCTTGGATGAGAGAGGATACCTCTTGAATGAGCGCTTTCGCATCGAGAGAGCTCTCTTCTTTTGTGCGAATGATGAGCTGACAGCGATCATCAGTAACAGATGCAAGGCAGAGGGCATCCACTTTTTTTCTGTTCATGATTGTGTCCGCAACAAAGTTCATCTCATCGGGAGTTAGCTTTACTTCTTGGGCGATCACAGAAAATTTTCCTAAGTGTTCGCTCTTTTTCATCATCTCTTCCGAGATATGAATCAGCTCTTTTTGACGGATCTGTTTTAGTTTTACCGATAGATCATGGTTTTCTTCTAAGAGAGCCTTTGCTCTTTCTAAAAGCTTAGCAGCAGGGGTTTTCAACTCTTCCGAGAGGCCAAAAAGCATCTCTTCTTCTTGATGGACAAAGGAAAGAGCTTCCTGGCCAGTTAGCGCTTCAATCCTTCTTGTGCCTGCGGCGATGCTCATCTCTTTTTGGATCTTAAAAAGACCGATGCTGCCTAACCTTGAGGTGTGAGTGCCTCCGCATAACTCTTTTGAAAAGTCAATATCGATCACTCTGACTTGTGCGCCATATTTTTCTCCAAAGAACTGCTTGATGTCCTTTCTTTTTTGTGCTTCGTCATAAGAGATCTCATAAGCCTTTACTTGGGAGTCATCTCGGATCTTTTCGTTGACTAGATTTTCAATTGCAACGAGCTGGTCTCTCGTTAGCGGTTTATGATGGCTAAAATCAAAACGGAATCTTTCCGCTTCAACAAGCGAGCCTGCTTGGCGGATATGTTCGCCCAAAACTTTTTCCAGCGACCAATGAAGAAGGTGCGTGGCCGTATGGTTATTCGCAATCCTTTGTCTTCTTTTGGTATCGATCTTTGCTGATACCTTTTCCTGTTTTTTTAGTTTGCCCTCTACAAGAACTCCGACATGTGCGATCACTCCGGGAAAAGGAGAAATGGTATCTCTCACTTCAAATGTCCCGGTAGGTGCGATGATCTTTCCTGAATCACCGCTTTGTCCGCCCATCTCCGCGTAGAAGGGGGTTGTGTCCAAGATGATAAGACCTTCGTCTCCTTCTTTTATCTCATCGGTGAAAGCGTTATCTACGATGATGGATTGAATATGAGACGAACTCTCTTGAGCGGAGTAGCCCACAAAAGAGGAGGGCTTATGAACGGTCAAATAGTCGGTAAAAAGAGTCTCCGTAAATTTTTGGGCAGTTGTGACATGGGCTTTACGGGATTTTTGTTTTGCTTCTTCCTCTAGTTTTTCATAGGTAGGAAGATCAATGTCTAGCTTCATGTCTTTCGCGATCAATTCGATCTCTTCGATTGGAAAGCCGTAGGTATCCTTTAACTTAAAGGCATCTTCGCCTGTTATCTTGCGTCCGCCTTTTTCTGCTTTTTCAATCACAGTGCTTAAAATATTGCCGCCTCTTTGTAGAGTGCGGATAAATGCTTCTTCCTCCACTTGTAATATTTCTGCAATTCTT
>DATIJO010000073.1:0-2667 GCA_035478555.1 Chlamydiales bacterium | reverse complement strand
ATTATGCCAATCCTCCATCACAAATAAGCCTTCGATGGCTTGACCGAATTGGGCAATAGAGGGGAGGTGGCCGTTAGGGAAGATATATTTGCTGATCCACGGATTGCTGGTGATCCCAGTTGTGTCTCTGCCAATTGTGTGGACGAGCGCCAATCCATCGTCTTTCAAGCACTTGTTGAGGAGTTCCATGAAACCTCGGTAATTCTTTACACCGACGTGTTCCATCAATCCAATCGAGATAATCCGATCGAAGGTTCCCTCAACTTCTCGGTAGTCGTGGTTGCGCACATCAACAGGAAGACCTTTGCAGATTTTTTTTGCATAATCGCATTGTTTTTCGGAAAGATTGACCGCAACGACCTCAACTCCATAATTTTCCGCAATATGCTTCGCAAAACCACCCCATCCGCAACCAAGATCTAGGACGCGCATCCCTTCTTTTAAATCTACTTTCTTAGCGATCAAGTCGAACTTCGCTTTTTGAGCTTCATCCAATGTGGAACAGTTTTTCCAGTAAGCGCATGTATAGGCCAAAGTATCGCCAAGCATGTATTCGTAAAGATCGTCCCCTAGCTCGTAATGCTGTTCGATCACTTTAGCGCTGCGGGAACCTTTCTCCTGCATATTGAACAGTTTGGCTTTTACATAATTCCAGCGCATTTCCCAAGTGGGTTTTACCTTGTTTTCAAGATCTGCATGGAGAATCTTGAAAATGCAATCATCCAGGGCTGCAGAATCCCACCATCCTTCCATGTAAGATTCGCCAAAGCCTAAGGCTCCATCTTTGATAATTCGGGAGTAAAATCTGTCGTCAAGCACTTGGATATCTGAAGGCCTATCGCCATTGATTTTTATATCGGCATAAGCCAGGAGTTCTTCTACTACTTGCTTAGGAGTAGATTCTCCTTTGATAGCAAAAGTGATCAGAAAAAGATACAGTGCAAATTTTAGAGTCCTGTGCATAGTAAAAAACCCAAGGTTAAACTCAAATTATAACTAAACCAATTTCCATTAAATGACAACTCAAAAAATGCCGTCCAAACGAGGAATTCTTGTCAAAAAAAAGAACAATTGCGTAAAATTTCTGGCGATTATGAGCACTCCTCCTGTACAAAAACAAAGCCGTTATTCTCAAGAACCTCTTTCTTCGCCTATTCCACCCAAACGTAGGGGAGTGGTTGGACCTGATAGAGAAGAGGAGAAAGGTGCCGGTCCTTCTCTTCCTCCGCCAATTGTTAATACTCAGGCTTTGGCTTTATCTCGCACAAGCGCAAAACCTGTACCTGTACAAGTTTTAGACATCCCGACGCTTTATATCCAAATCGATCAAGGCTTTGCTGATGATCCCGAAATTGAACCTGAGGCTTTAGGAGAGCAGCTTTCTCTCATTCCCGAACTTCTCCCATCTTTCACCAGCATGTCTTATTCAAAGATCAAAAGTGATTTTGGCAGTTACATGGATCAGATGGAAGTAGATCCAGGAACCAAACGGGTCTATTTAAAGGTTGTTTCTGAAATTTGTAGGCAAAGCACTTTGAATAGCTCTTCAAAGGAAAGCGCTCTTGATTTTTGCCGCAATGCAGAGAAGTATCTAAATTCTGTGCGGTATTCTGTTTTTCAGGAAGCGATCCGAGAAGGAAGAGCCATTTTAGCGCGGAGAGAGTCGATCTCTTCAGTGGCTCAAGTCCTTTCTAAATTTGATGAATTAAGAAGGATTTCTTCTTTAGGCGAAGGAAGAAATGGACAGCTTATCGGAAACCTGATCAGCGATAGCTTCCCCGCTTCGAAATTACAGTTCCGCAATTTCTGCCAAGAAGTGAAGAGGCGTAAAGCTGATTCTCCTCTCGATGAACTGAGTGAGAGACTCAGAAACCAGATGAAGAGCTTCTTAGGAAGCCAAAGATCCTCTGCTAGCAGCAGCAGCAGTCAAGGATCCAGCCTGTTCGATATCGAAGCCGATGCGATTTGGAAGGCAGGCTATTTAGTTTTAAGGACAGCCATTCAAAATTCTAGAGGACCCAGCCTATCTTCACCTTCACAGGAATTAACAGAACAGTGTGTAGCCGAGACTTGGGACAAATTTTCGTCTGAACTGATTGATCAACGAGAATTGATCCATCGTTTTTTAAATAGTCTTTTGCCTGAAGATTTGCAAAAAATAAGGGAAGATCTTTTAGCCCTTCATGTAGAAGGAGGTCTTGACAAAAGAGCTAACCTGCTCTTCAAAGCATTTACCCGCTCGTTAAGCCAACCCTTAACTCTCGCTCTTTTGAAACAGTGGTGCTTAAGGCCTTCTCTCTAAGCTACCATCTTCTGCATTTGTTCAATTTTTTGAGCTGTTTTAAATAACTCGCCATTGTCTTTAGGTACGTAGCCCCTATTTTTGAAAAAGGACTTAGAAAGCCTCAAAGGGCTTAAGTAGATTCCATCTTTTTGGAGTTGAAGAACTAGATTGTCCGCAAATAGCGAGAGGGCAATTCCGGCTCCTTTGACTTTTCCTACTTCATCATCATTCAGAGAAGAACGGATATTCCTTGGATGTGTAACCAGACAATCCATAAAAATGTAGTTTGTAAATCCAAAATCTCTCGGGCTCATGTTGAGCACCATTAGTGCTTGTGCTCTTCCTTTAAGGTCTTTGCAAACATAGGCTTTTGAATCTTTGTC
>DATIJO010000072.1:0-3829 GCA_035478555.1 Chlamydiales bacterium | reverse complement strand
TATCCTCGCTTTTAGCAAGATTAAAAGAAAAAGGGTTTCTTGATGTATCAAAATTGAAAGAAAAAAGCTTTATGGATGACATGCTTCAAATAGAAAAGATATTAGTTGAATTGGAAAAGGATGATGATCGAGAAGCTTATTATAAATTATTCCAAGAATTATCTATGTTATTTTCTATGGAAAAGATGAAGAAGGAAGATTTTAAATGGCTTGAGAAAAATGCAAAAGTTAATAAACACTTTTTATCTTATGTAATGTTGACGCGGCCTGATATGGTTTGTGATATGAACTTTGAAGATTTATATAAAAAATCTAATCTATCAAAGAAAGATGTGAAATCCATAAGAGGATTAGATAAAAAATCTAGAGCGGCTTGGTTAAATCAAGCACCTTGGGGAGGAACAGAAAAAAGCAGAGAAAAAGAAGAAGAAAAAGAAGAAGAAAAAGAAGAAAAAGTCGAGCCAGTACTCGAGATACTCGGCGAAGAGCCATTTAAGCTTAAGACTTTTCGGGATAATGCTAGAGCTTTAAGTCATCAATTTAAGTATAAGGATATCATAGAAGCATTAATTAAAAAGAATGCTAAGACAGGAAGGTTAGATGAATTTTCTGATACAGCAACAATCGTTTTGTTCCATGAGACAAGTAATATACCAGCTCTTAGGAAGGCCTTTTCCAGATATCCTGAGTCGGCGAGAGTAATGGCCTGGCGCTTGTTAGAAGAATTGAGTGAAGGAAAGCCCCTTCGTGGCTGCGATCTCTATTTAATGCCTTATCCAAAACCAAAAGAAGACCTACTTCCAGAAAACAAAAATGCCTGCAAGATTTCAAATAAATCCCATTTGTATTTATACAGAACTAAAGAGGGTGAGTTATTTTATTACCTTAGTGATGGCGAGAATGGAGCTCGTGCATTCCCTCTGGGGAACGTAGAGAATCTGGATCAAGCTGCTCTTATAAAGACGTTTAAGAAAAAAGAAGAAGAAGCTTTAGAAGAGTTCCACTGTCGAATTCCATGGAGCAAAGGAGACTTTGAGTTCAGTCGTTCTATTTTAGCACACACCGCAGGACGAGGCCATACTCATCCTGAAAGTGAGTTGCTATATAGCTTAAAGGATACAAGGCTCTCTTTTGATAAGGCAATAGCAGCTGTAGAAGAAAGAGGTGCACAAGGAGCGGTAGAAAGAGCGGATGACTTCAGCTATCTTCGATTTTTTGTTGAAATATCATTCTTGCATCGACAAAAGAGTGATCAGTATCAACCGGATATTAACAATGATCTTGTTAGAGAATATATTTATAAACATCCTTCTGAAACTTCTAAAGAAGCCAATATCAGTGCAATTCATTCTATACTAGCTGATTCAGAGATAATTATCCGTCTTGCTGAAAGCTCTTCTTTTGTAGATAAGGGTAGAAATAGATATAATGAGTTTGGCGAATGGATAGAGGACAAAGTTGAGCAAGTCCAAAAATTTGTGGGATTAAAAGCCAGCGAACAAGATGAGGAAGAAAAGGAAGAAAAAGTCAAAAGGCAATTGACCTGTTTAGGTCAGCTATTGGAGAATGCAGGAAAACAGGATTTTATGTTTGAGCAACTGCTGAGTGCGTATACTAATTTAAATTCGAAGAACTCAGAAGCGGCTAAGGAAGCGGCTAAGGAAGCGGCTAAGGAAGCAGCAGCTGGATATCTATTAAAAGAATTACCTCGATTCATTGAAGGATATAGTTATATAAACACTAATATAGAGAAAGAAGAAGCGGACGCTTTAGTTAAGGCATATTTAGCTGCCAAAGGATCGAGGCGTTTGAAAAAAGCGTTTAAAAAGCGTGTTGATGATCCAAAAACGGACTTAACCATTTCTAAATTATTTTATATACTTATTTTTTCTAATCCTAAGCTACTAGATTTAGAAGCTCAGGACTTACCTTTGACTTGGGTGGGAGAAATATGGGAAGGATTAAAGGCGGCTTTTGAAGTATTTATGGCGGCTTATGCCGTGAAGAGTTTGGTTTCACTAATTCTAAGTCCTGCTAGAGCAATAATGAGTCCCCTTGAATCGCTAAGCCCATCGGCCAACCAAGAGGCACAAAAAGTAAACAATTATGCTAAATATAGTACGTTTGTACTTCTCGCAATGGCCGGGTCTCCTGCTTATCCTCTCTGGCTTGTCATTGGATTAGGAGCATTAGCGACTGCAACTGTAAGCACATTACTTTATTATTCCCATAAAGCTGGTGCAGCGGTTATGGATAAATACATATTAGACAAAGAGCAAGAAGCCAAGAAAGCCTATGACTTGATCAAGAAAGGATGCAAGGACTATCCAAAGGAATTTAATGAGGCGCTTAAAGATAAGAAGGCTGCTGCGAAGATACTTCAAAACCTATTCTTGTGTGAAAAACACGGAATGAATATTGCTGAAGAGCCAGGTGTTCCTGTGGATCTGATAGAAAAATTACAGGCATTGAAGAAGCATCACTATTACCAAGAAAAAGGCTTTATATGGTCGGGTATGGTTAGTATTGTTTCCTTGTTCTCTCTAGGGTTTTTGGCGGAGTCACCGTTGACACTGTGGGTACGAGCTTTGTGGTGTAAAAATAAAGAAATCGATACTAATAAGCGTGTTTTGCCTAAAGTACCATTAGAAGCAGCAGAGGCGGAGGCGGGACCAGTAGAAGCAGGACCAGCAGGAGCAGCAATAGAGGAGGCAAAAGCAGAAGCAACAGGGGCGGGAGTAGAAGACGCAAGAGCTTTACCTGCTTCTCATTCTCAGGATCCTGTTTTTCCTTCTTATTCTACTAAATTTCAAGATCCAGGCAGAAAACGCACGAATAGCGATACACTACCCCAAAAGGAAACGCCGTCCCCAACAAGAGGAGGGGCTGGAGGGCCTGTTAATCACTAACCGCTGAATAGTACAACGCCATTTAGCGTTGTACTATTCTTCTCCAACACCCCATCCCTTGCATCAATACCCATTCTAATCTATGTACTGGTTAAGAAAGATGAAGTGCCTGATGAACCCACCCAAGCGCCCCAAAGCACTGCGCTATAATGTAGCTAGAGAAAAAGGTTTTATAACTTAATTAGATTGACTCGTCCTACGAGGACGACGGCATGCGGGCACGACAGCGCAATGTTATTAAGCAACCTCTCGACGTCTTTCGCTCCTTGAATAATCGGGCGACATCACTTGCCCAAGATCAACATCCAAGTGCTTATTCAACAACTCCCTCGCTTGCTCTGCATGAACAAATAATAGCGTATGAATGCCTAAGTCTTTTGCAGGAGTTAAATTGATTGCTCTATCATCTATAAAAATACTTTCCTCTGCTCTCAATTGATACTGATCTAAAAGCCGCTCATAGATTGCTTTTTCAGGTTTAACTAAACCCGTATAACAGGAGGAAACTATACCTGAGAACAGCTTAAAAATATCAATACTCTCTGTTAAGTGGTCAAAAAACTCTTTTGGCATGTTGGTTAGCCCAAAGATATTCAGATTCATACTGTTTAATTGTTTAATTAGTAAAAGAGTATCTTCAAAGGGCAACATTAAATCTTTTCGGGCTTGCATGAGTCGATCAATATTTTCCAAGTCGCATTCATGATCAGCTTGGCGGAGGAGATCGACTAGTTGTTTTTGTAATTCCTCATAAGGCAAGCCCTTATCATACTGCGACCAGACTTCAGATTTGAAAATTAAATCGGCTAGCTGAGCGACATCCTCAGCTTGAGCAAGCTGGGGAAAGGCTCTTTTTATGAATTCCTCATAGGGACAGTGGACGATAACCCCTGCAAAATCAAAGATGATATTTTTTATCT
>DATIJO010000071.1:0-7694 GCA_035478555.1 Chlamydiales bacterium | reverse complement strand
AAAGATCCAATGATCACAAGCGAAATGGAAAAAAAGATCCGTAAAAATCAAAAGAACACCGAGTCGGTCTTTCAGAAAGTAATTGGGGAATACCAAAGACGTTTTCACGATAACCATGATGCCTTCTTCCAAGAAAGGATTCCTGATATTACCGATGTTTCAAAAAGGATCCTAGCCCATTTGACCCCAAGCAAGAAATTTGACCTCAAACAAATTCCTAAGGGATCCATTCTTTACGCAACCGAACTCTCGCCTTCACTGGTTGCTGAGATTGATCCTGAACAGATCATTGGTCTTGTTACCGAAGCGGGAGGCATATCCTCTCATGCCGCAATTATTGCACGGGCAAAAGGCATTCCCTATGTGGCAGGCGTTCCTATCGATAAATTGAAAAACAGATCACCATTGAAAATGATCATCGACGGAGATGCCGGGACCATCGTCTTAGCTCCTATTGAAGAAACTTGGGAAAAGTACGAGAGAAAAAGCAAGAAGAAACAAGCCTACTACCAAACCTTGCAAAAGAATGCTGATCTTCAACCTCATACTATGGATGGGGAAACTATAGAGCTTTATGGCAACCTCGAAAACTTAGAGGATATTGAACTCTTTATTAAGCATGGATTTGCTGGGATTGGACTCTTTAGGTCCGAGTATCTCTTTTTCACCAAAAAATACTTCCCATCAGAAGAGGAGCAGTTTCAGATCTACAAAGAGGTTCTGGAAAAACTCCCTAACCATCCTGTGATCATCCGCGTTTTTGACGTGGGCGGTGACAAAAGGCTGGAAGGTGGAAAAACTGGGGAAGCAAATCCCGTATTGGGATGTAGAGCTATCCGCTTCTTATTAAAAAACAGAGAAATATTTGAACAACAGTTGAGAGCACTGCTGAGAGCCTCTCCCTACGGAGATATGCGCATTCTTCTGCCCATGATCTCTGACATTTCAGAAATCAACGCAACTAAAGAGCTAATAGCAAAGATAAGAAAAGATCTTAAAAAGGAAAACATCCCATGCAAAGATCACATCCCTTTAGGATCTATGATCGAAGTTCCCTCTTCCGCCATCATGGCAGATGTGATTGCCCAGCATTCCGACTTCCTCTCCATCGGAACGAACGACCTGATTCAATATGTACTAGCCGCCGACAGGTCCAATCCCGTGATCAGCCATCTCTACACTCCCTCGCATCCCAGCATCTTAAGACTATTAAAAGTGATTATCACTGCTGCGGAAGAAAACCAAAAAAGTCTGATACTTTGCGGAGAAGTGGCAGCGGACCCCCGCTACATCCCGCTACTACTCGAAGTAGGCATCCGCAAATTCTCTATCGCTGCAAGACATTTCCCGGAAGTGAAACACGCCATTAGAGGCGTTAACTTAAAAACCAAACGGCTTTAGTAGCTTCGAAGAGTCGTCATCTGCCTCAATTTTTTCTAAGGCATTGTGGTAGGCTGCAATGATTAGATCTTGCAGGCCTTCTACATCAGCTAAGCACTCTTTAGAGATGGTGATCTTTTTCATCTTGTTATCACCTGACATGATAATAGAAACAAGGCCGTTTCCAGCAGAACCAGAGACCTCTTTTTTCGCTTTCTCTGCCTGCATTGCTTGAAATTTTCCTTCAAGCATCTTTGCCTGCTTCTTCATTTTTGAAAAACCGCTGCCCATAATTAAATATTATCCTTTTTTAGGGTTCCTTCTAGTTCAACTGCTGCAAAACGCATGAGTGTTTCATATCTTACGCTATCTTTTTTTGCAGGAGGCTCTATTTTAGCTTGCTTTGGAGCTTCTACTTCCTTTGGTTTTAGGGAAAAGGGGATCTCCTTCAGTATAACTTTTGGCTCTTCTGCTAACACTTGGGGAAGTTCATCAAGCGCTTTTTTAGGGATCTCTGAGACTATTTCTTGCTTAGGTAGTGGCTTGCTCTCTTGCGCTTGGGTTAGCTTTCCCTCTAGCTCTAATAGTTTTGCAACAACCTTTTCGATAGGAGTCCTCTTTTTTGCCTGCAGAATTCGGATGAGAAGCATCTCTAGATGAATTTTACTGGCAACATCTGCATTGATCAGCAGCTCTAAAATATAGAGGCACTCTTCAAAGGAGTAGATCTTTTCCGACTTCTGATACCTTTGAAGGAGCGGATCTTTTTTCTGCTTGTAGGCCAAGATATTTCGGAAATGGTCCATTAGCTGCTGGACAAAAGATCCAAAGTCTTTTCCTGCTTGATGGAGGGAGTCCACAAGTGTGAGAGCAAAGCTAAGATCCCCTTTTGCATAAGCTTCGTCCAATGCAAAAAACAAAGAACTGGGTACTAGGCCTAGCAAAAGATCAATTGTCTCTTCCGTAATCTCTTTTTCTTCATAGCAGAGAACCTGTTCAAATAGCGATTCTGCATCGCGAAGGCTACCATCCGCAAATAGGGCGATTTTATAAAGCGCCTCATCTTTGACATGTCTATTCAAAGAGTGGGCAACCTTCCGCAATTTCTCCATAATGAGGCTTTCAGAAATGCGGCATAGATCAAATCTTTGGCATCTGCTGATGATAGTGGATGGGATCTTATGCGCCTCAGTTGTAGCAAGGAAGAATTTTACTTTAGGAGGAGGCTCTTCAAGGGTTTTTAAAAGTGCGTTGAATGCCTCTTTTGTCAGCATATGCACTTCATCGATGATATAGATCTTATATTGGCCGCTTGCTGGAGCATATCCAACTGTCTCATTGATCTGGCGAATATCATCAATACCGCGGTTAGAAGCGCCGTCTATCTCAATCACATCTAGAGAATTGCCGCCCATGATCTCAAGGCAAGAGGCGCACTTGTTGCATGGCTCTAGGGTCTCAGGGTGAAGGTTTTTGCAGTTCAATGCCTTCGCATAGATCCTGGCAAGAGTAGTCTTTCCAGTTCCCCTGATCCCTGCAAAAAGATAGGCCGAAGCTGCTCTTCCGAATTTCAAAGCATTTTTTAAAGTGGTAACGACCGCCTCTTGTCCAATGACATCGCTTAAGAGCTGCGGCCTAAATTTTCGTGAAACTGTCTGATGCTGATTCATTCAAATCCTAAAAAAATTAGCAGGGATAACAGGATAAACAGGATGGGTTTTGTTTTATCCTGACTATCCTGTAATCCCTGCTTAATTCCTACTTCTCCAGCCTACAGGAAGGTAGAAATTAAAAAAAGAAGACGAAAATATTTTTAGAATATATATGAGAACTATGGCTGCAGAAAGAGTAGTTATTATTGGAGGAGGCTTTGCCGGCATCAATGCCGCAAAGGCCCTTGGAAATAAAAAATTTGATGTTTGGCTGGTGGACAAGACCAACCATCATCTCTTCCAGCCCCTTCTCTATCAGGTCGCAAGCGCGGCCCTATCCCCTGCTGATATAGCTGTCCCCATCCGAGAGATCTTGTCTCCCTATGATAATATTACTGTCATCATGGGAGATGTGACAGAAATTGATAAAAAGAAACGGATGATCATTTTTGGAAATGGGGATACTCTTGAATATGACTATCTCATTATCGCAGTTGGAGCTAGGCACTCCTATTTTGGAAAACCGGAATGGGAAAAAGACGCCCCCGGCCTTAAAACCTTGGTCGATGCCCTAAAGATCAGAGAGCGTATCCTGATCTCTTTTGAAAAAGCGGAAAGAACCGACAGCATTTCCGAGGCTAGAAAATTCCTTAATTTCGTCATCATCGGCGGCGGCCCCACAGGCGTTGAGATGGCGGGCGCAATCGCTGAGATAGCCTATGAGACTCTATTAAAGAACTTCCGCAGGATCGATCCTAAGCTTACAAAAATTTATCTGGTGGAGGGATCTCCCCACATATTACCTGTCTATCCCCCAAAACTCTCCAAAAGAGCGCAAAAATACCTAGAGTATTTTGGAGTAAAGGTTATCACAGGAAAAAGGGTCACCAATGTGACTCATGACGCGGTATATATAGAAGGCGATTGCATCGAAGCCCGAAATATCATCTGGGCTGCCGGAAACCAAGCCGCTTCCGTCTTGAAAACTTTAGATGTGCCATTGGACCGACAAGGAAGGGTCATGGTTGGACATGACTTGACCATCCCTGAGCATCCTGAAGTATTTGTCATTGGGGATGCAGCCTGTGCTATGGACCCAAAAAATGTTCCCTATCCGGGCCTAGCGCCTGTCGCAGTACAGCAAGGTAGATATGTAGCAGAGCTATTGATCAAAGGGTTTATCCATAAAGAAAAACGTCCAAGATTTAAGTATTTGGATAAGGGCACTATGGCAACCATTGGAAAGACAAAGGCCATAGGCACTTTTGGGAAGGTACAATTTTATGGTTTTTTTGCTTGGCTTGCCTGGTGCTTTGTGCATATTCTATATCTCATTAATTTTAGAAACCGCTTAATCGTCCTTATGCAATGGCTCTTCGCATACTACACTTCCGAAAGGGGCGCACGTCTCGTAAATCGCAGTATCGAAGAAGAATTAGCGAAGCCAAAGCATCATTAAACTCCTTTTGGCAAAAAAACCCCGCTCTATTCTACGGTCTTTCATTTCTCATCGGATGCGGACTCTCTTGGGTTGGCTTCCTTATCTATTTATTGCTCATCCTCACTAACAAATCTCGTGCGGTTGCAGGCCTCATCCTTCTTATAGCTGCCTGTTTATACAACCATTTCCTTTACAAAGACCTTTCCAAAATCACCACTCCTCTAACAGGAAAGGGATACTTTGTTATTCAATCCGTGAACCCTTACCAAACACCTTTTAAATCAGGAACTATCTACAAGGGCAAATTCCTCTCTTTTGCCTCTCTTCGAAACCTACCCTGCAACATCTACTGGTTTTCTCCCGATCGCCCTAAAGCTGACCAGGATTATCTAATTGAAGGAATGCTTCTTCCTACCCAAGGAAGCAACATCTTAAAGATTAATGAAAATCAAAAGTGGGCAGCTGTGAAAAGAACCTTCTCTTCTGCAGAATGGCGCTATAGCTGGAAGGAAAAAACAAGAAAATTTCTAAAAAGACACATGCGATCATCTGAGACCATCCACTTTATTAGCGCCCTTATTACAGGCGATCTCTATAGCCGGTATTTACGGTTTGGATTTCAAACGCTCGGCTTATCCCATATTCTTGTGATCTCAGGTTTTCATTTTGCTTTTCTTACCCTTTTCGCAGGGCTATTTTTCAGGCTCTTTTTTTCCTCAGAAAAAGTGCACTATATCCTTCTCGTCGTAACAACCCTCTACTTTTTCTTATTGGGCCCAACACCATCTATTCAAAGGGCCTGGATCGCAATTGAGCTCTATCTGATAGCCAAAATACTCGGCAAAAGGGCCTTCAGCACCCAGCTTCTTGGCCTTGCCCTTTTTATCGAGCTCATCCTGAACCCTCTTAGCCTGCAAAATATTGGTTTTCAGCTAAGCTACCTAAGCTGCCTTGGCATCCTTCTTCTCTTTGATCCTATCGACAAGTTCTTCCAACGCCTATTTCTTAAAAGGACCAAAGAAGAGGTTCTGCAGCTCACTTTTCCCTCCCAAGCGGGCTTTATTCTAGGCACATTCCTTCGAAAATCCCTCTCCTTAAGCGCAGCGGTTAATTTGGCTATTTTGCCCGTCCTGCTTCTTCATTTTCATAAGTTCCCCCTGCTTAGCCTTGCCTATAATCTTTTTTTTCCATTCCTCATTACCCTCGATATGGCCCTCATGGCTATCTCTTTCTTGGTCTATCCCCTTTTTCCCTACTCAATGAAGATCCTGGAAAGCTTCACCACCTCCCTATTGAATCTGGTCTTTTATGCTCCTAAAAGCATGCAATATTATTTTTATTATAATGATTTGTCTGCAGAAATAGTGGTTCTTTACCTATGTGCCCTCTTTCTATTGGCTATAGGGCTAAAAAGAAAGGAACTTTGACATAAAAACCTAATATAGGTGACAATTTAAGCCACTTTGAGACCTTTGCATAAGTCAGCATGCTCAGAAAAAATAGGCCATTTTGATGAGGTTTCGTTCTTGAGCGAGCCCGCATATGCGGGACGCCCCATAGGGGGCGAGAGAAAAACGAAAGATCGCAAAATGGACATTTTTAATGAGTATGATCACTTATGCAAGGGTCTCATTACATGGCGATCGTAGCTCAGTTGGTTAGAGCGTCGGATTGTGGTTCCAAAAGTCGCGGGTTCGAGTCCCGTCGATCGCCCATTTATTATGACGTGGCTTCAGGCTTTCATTTTAGGACTTATCCAGGGCCTTACGGAATTTTTTCCTGTAAGTTCATCTACTCATTTAAAATTAGCTGAATCTCTACTTGGTCTCAAAACCCAAGGGCTTCTTTTCTTCGATCTCATTTGCCATTTGGGAACACTTACTGCAGCACTGATCTATTTCAAAAAAGAACTACTTCTGTTGATCCGCCAGAAAGAGAAATGGTTTCTCATGGCAGCAGCTCTTTTGCCATTGATCCCTTGTTATTTTCTCTTCCGCCCCCTTAGAGATGTAACTAATTTTCAAGGCGTCAGTCTTCTACTTACTTCGCTTCTTCTTTTTCTAGCTTCCAGATCCAACGAAAGACTGCCTCAAGTGGAGTGGAAATACCGAGATATGTTATTTATTGGTGCCATGCAAGGAATGGCACTACTCCCAGGTCTATCAAGAAGCGGCTCTACGATTTCTGCAGCCTGCTTTAGAGGCTGGGATGTAAAAGAAGCGGTGAAGTTTTCCTTCATTCTGATGATCCCGACAGTCTTTGGCGGAAATCTTTTAGAAGGATGGAAGGTATTATCAACACCCGGAGCTTTCTCACTTTCTATTTCTACTCTTGCGATTGGTTTTTTCACATCGTTTGCAGTGGGAATGTTGGGCGTTAGAGCAATGGCCCTTTTTATTACTAAGAGAGGCCTGAAGTTCTTTTCTGTGTACTGCCTTATTCTTGGCATAATGTACACTTACCTTTATGGCTAAAAAAAAGAAGAAGGGATTTTTTCACCATCCGGAAGCAAAAGGACTATTCCTCTTTGCTCTCTCCATGCTTTTTTTTGTCTCACTCATTAGTTTTATTCAAGGAAGCCCCTCAGTTAATTTTCTAGGAGTAATCGGCTACGGGATCGGATGGGGATTGCAGTATCTATTTGGACTTGGAAGCTATCTCCTAATCGCCTATCTTCTTTGGTGCTCAGGCACACTTCTTTTTCAACCCAAGTCCTCTCCTTTTGGCTGGCAGCTTCTCTATTTTTCACTCTTTCTTTTTTCGCTTTGTGTCTTACTTAGCGCAGTTGCAGAGACCTATCCGCATAAAGCACTCCTCGCCCATGAAAGGATCTATACCGAGATCCTCTATGTAGCAAAAAAACCTGTCTATAGATTCAATCTAGGAGGAGTTCCTGCTTATTATTTGTATAAGGATCTACCCTACTTCCACCTGCAAAAGCTCTTCAGTAACTTTGGCGTCTTTCTGATCTTTTCTTTATCCGGTTTGATCTCTTTTCTTCTGCTTACCGGGATCACCCTTTCCATGCTCTTTCAAGCTACGGTAAAAACTTTCCGCATCCTCAAGCAATTTAGCCTAGAAGTACGAAAGATCCTAAAAGTTCGTGTAGAGGAAAAAAAGCCAATAATCAAAGAGACATTGGCAAAAAAAATCCCTACCCCTTTAAAAAAGCAAGCACCATTTAAACCAATTGTAACTCGCCCGGAACCTGAAGAAGAAGA
>DATIJO010000070.1:0-3116 GCA_035478555.1 Chlamydiales bacterium | reverse complement strand
CATTAATATTGATCTTTGGCCAATTCATCTTTTCAAGAGAGGGAAGAAATTCTTTCCAAGCTTGTTTTGGATTAGCTGGGGGAATGAGGACTCGTATGGTTTTGCCTTCCTTATGTATATCACTGATATAGCCGCCAGCTGCCATGACTTTAGATCGAAAAGCATCATAGGTCAAAAGCATGTAACGGATTTCGGCAAGGCCGTCCGGTGTTTTTAAGATTCTTTCCTCACCGCCCACCCTTTCTAAAATGGCCCTCGAGCGATTTACTCTTTCCGGGTCAAAGGGCTCCGGATGGGGGTCTGAAGAGCAGAAATTGTAAAAACGCATGATAGAACTTGCGCCGCAAGTTTTGATCTCTCCTAACATAAAGAAGCAAATGCGAAGAAGGTAGCCAAAGATAGAGGTAAAAAAGGCTTTCACTTTTCGTGCAAGATAGGCAAGGAACGAGGGTTTATTAATGGGGGTAGAAACAGTGGAACTAGGTCCACTCACGGGAGATACTGCAGTCATAAGGGAGAAGATTATTTCTTCTGGAGGAGATTTTTAAAATAAGAAAAAATATCTTGTTCTTTCTTCTCATTTGGAGTTTCTGTTTTTAGAAGTTCTAAAGTTTTTCCGGTATAGAGATCTTTTTCAGCGAACCTAGCGCTTAATTTAGACTCACCATCATGGAGAAAGAAGGTGGAGGGAGTCTCTGCCCCATTTTGCTGGACAGTGAGGACATAGGGCCTAACCCTTTCAGATAGGACCGACCTTCCTTCAAAAAATTCTGAAAAGTCCTCTTCTTTTGTAATGTAGTGAAGGATCGTAGGCATTATATCCATTTGAGAAGTTACTGGAACATTCACATTGGGGTGCGATGATCCTAATTTATAATAAAGAGGAACTAGGGTTTGGGCTGAGTTTAAGTGTGTTCCGTGAAAGAGGGCACCATCTTCAAAAAACTCTTCCCCATGGTCTCCTGTAATTGCGATCACAGCGTCATCAAAAAGTTTGTTTTCTTTTAATTGATGGATAAACGATCCAAAGAGGTGATCGATATAGTGGACGGAGTTTTTATAGCGGTTCTTGATCGCATTTAATCCCTTTTTACTGAAGGCCACAGAGAGATAGTCGATCTTTGGCGCATAAGGTGTAAAAGGAGCAGCGAAGTCTTTTGGCCAAGCATATTCCGAATGGGTAGAGTCTAAAAAGACGATAAATACATTGCCTTCTTTTCCCTCTTTTTCCTGCATGGCCTCTCCTAGCTTCTTGATGGCTTCCTTATCACGGGTGGATGCATCGCTATCTAGTTTTGAGAGGTCTTGGAATTCGTCTAGAAGAGCATGTTTTTCCCCGAACATCACATCGTCCATTTGAAAGTAGGTAAATTCAGCAGAGCTGATCACCCGGATTTTATATCCCATCTTTTTCAGAATTTGTAGTGGGACCGATCCCATTTTATTCTTCTTTTTGGCCTCGCTTATGTGATAGGGAAAGTTGGAGTGAAAAATGCTATACCAAGAGATATGCGTTCCATTTCCGTTAGAGAAAGACTTTGGGAAGGAGAGGTTGTCTTTTTGGAATTGGTAGAGGTTAGGAGCGATCTCTTCGGTGACATGATCTTTTCTAAAGGTCTCTACTACAAAAAGAAAGATATTTGGTTTAGTAGCTGCTTTGAACTCTCTATTTGCAAGAGAAGATGCTATCTCATGGTCATCTCTAAGAGGAGCTATTTTATTATCTAATGAAACAATGGTTGGAGATGGCTTAAAAAAGAGAGTACCTAATGGAAGGGTCTTTTCAAACTGATGGATGCAGTCTTTTTGGTGAAACGGCATAAAAGCCAAACTTAAAGCCGTTAGACCTGTCGCTACGATCCCGATTGATTTTGCAAGAGCTCTTCCGGAAAGAGAGATTTTTTTTGGACCTAAGTACTTTATGCCTTCATAGACAAGTAGCCCTATAAGAGGAAAAATAATTAAAAAGGCAAACCCCGCCGCTAAGAAGCCAATATTGATATTTAAAGCAGTGATCGCCGCTATAAAATGGGATATCCCTCCCCCAAAAAATAGCTTAAACATATAGATGATGCTGGTATCCATCAGGCGAAGCATTAAAAAATCAACAAAATGGCCTAGTAGATAGAGGAATAGAAAACCTACAAAAGTTTTATATACCCAGGGGGCAAATTTTCTTTTGAGCCAGGTACCTATAAGAGCAAAAAGTCCGATTTCCACAAAGGCTTGGCCAAAGGCACAGGCGAGAAAAAAAAGTTTTGTCTGTAAAAAACCTTTTTGTGTAAGAAGAGATACAGCGCTTAGACCAAATAAAAAAACAAATGATACGCAGTAAAAGAGGTAATTAATTAACTTTGAGCCAGCAGTTTGTGTCATTTTCTTCATATAATTTTATTTGTAATTAATTATATTTCTTTTATTCAAGAAAATTTAAATCAATTTTGGCTGAATTATAGAATAAATCAACTTTATTTAGTAATTGCTTTTTCTTCAGATAAGATTTACTCTATATATACATTTTATAGGTATTTATGAAACATTTAATGGTAAAAATTCTTTTCGCACTGCTTCCCCTAATGGGCCTGCAGGCTGCTGACCCTGCACCTAAGCATTATCCCGCGGTGATCTTAGGAGGCGGTCCCGGAGCACTGACCTCAGCCCTTTATTTATCCCGTTTTGGCGTTGTTCCTCTTGTCATAGAGGGAGAGTTAGTAGGAGGAAGAATTTCCCAGTCCCATAAAGTCCAAAATTGGCCAGGAGAATTGGAAATTGCAGGGACAGAGCTTACTGAAAAGTTAAGAAACCAGGTCGTAGCGAATGGCGCTGTCCTCTTAAGTGAAAAGGTGACCCGGGTTGATCTATCTAGCCGTCCCTTTACTTTTACCACTCAATCTCTTTTTGACCCTTCCAAGAAAAATGTATTCACAGCCGATGTTTGCATTATCGCAATGGGCACTAAGCCAAACCTTTTAGGGGTCCCTGGCGAAAAAGAATTCTGGGGCAAGGGTGTCACTAACTGCGCTGTCTGTGATGGGCCTCTTATGAAAGATAAAGCGGTTGTAATTGTAGGTGGTGGCGACGCTGCATTATTAGAAGCGGAATACCTCTCTCAAATT
>DATIJO010000069.1:0-1593 GCA_035478555.1 Chlamydiales bacterium | reverse complement strand
GAAGAGTACTTATATTTCTCTTCACAAAATAGGTAAGCGTGGGCAGTAGGTTCTGATATCCAAAACAGATCAGCAGGATCGGGATCGTAGCAAGGACTGCATTTTTGTCCATGTATAGCAGCTGATCTACCTTGACATTTGGCAATGCCAAAGAGACCAAAGTAAAGTACGAGGCTGCAAGACATAAAAGAAACGCCCTCGTCACATAGCTTACCGCTTGTGTGCCTGCATAGGTAATCGTTCCAACAAACCCTACGCAAGTTAGTATCCCAACAGCTCTAGGTACCGGATGATGCAATACGGAAGAAAGCAGGCTTGAAAACAGCTGGCCTCCTCCATCAATATAGGCAACAAAGATGCAGTAAAATAGAAACAAGAACAAGATCCAAGTAATCACCTTTCCAGCTTTACCAAGGGCAAAGCGTGCCATAGTAATGAGGTTTACTCTTCCCTCGAACCAGAGAGTTGCCTCTACTATTAATAGACCGGTTCCTACCGCGAAAAAATAACATAAGACCATAGCCAAGGTAGTTGGGATGAATCCTGCAAGAGCGCTCATGACGGGAAGCCCTATCATTCCCGCTCCAACGCAGCATCCTATAACTAATAATGTTGCGCTTAGTTTGCCTTCTGTTTTTACAAGTGAAATAGCCATATTCTCTCTCCTTTTTTTGACTACTTAGGTTCTCATTGGATCTGAAAGAAAAAAAATAGAAATAGCGGCTAGCGCCGCCAAAAGGAGATCTGGACAAACTTAGATAGAGTTACTAGGTATCTCATACTACTTGATATTTGCTTGTAAAAACTTGCCTGTTTCCTCATCAATGATTTTTAGAGCGTTTGACCCTCTAGTGATCTGAGAGATGCTCACACCGTACTTCTCAGCGATCTCTCTTTGGGTCATTTTCTCTTCCATTAATGCTTTTATGATCATAATACGCTGTCCCAACATCTCTTTTTCTTCCAATGTCAGGAGCAGGTTAAAGAGCAGCTCTGCCATTTCCGGCGTCTTTACCTTGGATGAGAGTTTCAAAAATTTCCTCCATCCTTCTTCTGCCGGCTTTGATCTCATAGAGCCTCTCTTTAACTATTTGTAATGTTACGCCATTACAAGAATATTTGAAAGGAGGTTTTTTAAGTTAATAACTATTAGTTGCTTAGTATGGTTGGTGGGCTAGCAAACGGCGATGCATCCTCTGGTAGAGAAGATGTTTTGACGGCGAGGCTTTTTTACTCTAATTTCTACTTTGCAACCTAAAACTGCTAAATAGTGAAGAAGGGTATCGGTACTAAATTCTGACAAATGGCCATTGATAAGAGTAGAGACTTTTGATTGTTTTATCCCAAGTTTTTTGGCCACTTCATTTTGAGTTAATCCACTTTTCTCGATGAGATCGCCAACTTCTTCGAGCAATTCAGATCTTGCAAGAAGCTCGCCGGCATCTTTACGCCCAATAGCAGAAAAAATGTTCTTTTCATCGATTTGATAATCTTTTTCTTTGATCATTTTTTTCCTCTTTTTTCTTTCCACTCTTTATAAATAGCTTCTGCTAACTTCAATCTAGAATGGATAAGCTCAATTTCTTGCTTTGG
>DATIJO010000068.1:0-4730 GCA_035478555.1 Chlamydiales bacterium | reverse complement strand
AATGTCTTGGGTATGTAGTAGAACCAATTCTAACTGTTGTTCGAGGGTTTCTAACAACTTTTGGTGGGCTGTAAATAGAAGCAGAGTGATTTATCGTAAGATACATGAACTTCCCTATTATCTTCTTCATCCTAGTGCGATCATCAGTATCCTGTATCAGTTTCGCGTCAAAGATGCTATGGCAAATCAAAAAGCTAGAAGAATAGAAAAAAATCTCTCCAAGATAGCACCAAGCCATCCTCTCAATTGGTATGCTGAAAATAAAAGGAAGGAAAGAGTGGCAGTGCTTCAGAAACATAAAGCTGAATTAGATCTATTGCTAAGAAAAAACCAACCAGTCTCCCAGACGCTTACCCACAAACTTATGCCATCTACTGAGCCAATACAATGTGTTTATGATAGTGATAAAGATAGTTACATCACTTTCAATGGTTCAGGTCGTATCCTTGCACTCAAGGCCTTCTTTGGAGAGCGCGACCCTCAGATAGAGATCGAGATCTTTCTCGTGCCTCCTCATCTATTCAAGAATGCGGTCACCTATCAATTTAACTCCTAATACCTCTATAAGACTATCCATCTGATTGGCAAGCTTAGTTCTTTGAAAATCCACACATAGCTGTTCTTGATAAGCATCTATGTTCTGAATAGTAAATCCTGCTTGAGATAGGTAATGAGATATTGACTCCTCGCTATGAAAGTATCTGGAGTAGGGCTTGACTCCTGATGAGTAGGTAGTTAAGTGAGTAAGTGGATCAAATTGCCCCTTAAAAGCCTCAGGACAATCGATAGAGCGAACTACAACAAAGATCCTTCCCCCTTTTCGCAATACTCGGTGTAGCTCTGTAAGGGCAGATGTCAGCTCGTCCTTCGTTAGATAATGCAACACAAGTCTAGCATAGATGTAATCAAAATAATCATCCGGGTAGGGAAGGGGTTTGCTTACATCTTCGATTTTGACTTGAATTTGACCTGATAGCTTTGATTCTTGAATACACTTCTCAGCATATTCAGCACCTCTTGGATCGATTGTAGTAGCGATAATTTGGCGCTGTCCATCAACAAGGGCCATTTTTATTTCAGCAGATCCTGCTGTAGATATGCCAATGCTATAGATCTTCCTATCCTCAGGAAATAAGAGGTTGATCCCGTTTGTTTCGCTGATTGATTGGGTTGTCATAGTCTCAGTAAAGCTTAGGGAGGGGATAATAACACATAAAGAAATGGTGAAAACTATAAATATTTTCTTCAAACAATAGACCTTCAAGCTTTTGTATCAGAGATTTTAAACAAATATTTTCAATTGTTTTATTGTTAATTACCATTTATAATATTCGCGTTTAAAAAAGGATTTTAATAATGAGCGTACAAACCCAAATATTTCCTGATTCTCAAACAAACAACAACAGACTATTTTCTGATTGTTTATCAGGGAAACACGCGTTTTACAATGCGCAGGATTATTACGAAGCCACTCAAAGAGACTTATCATCAAAGACCATCTTGCCTGTGACTTATACGGCAAATACCGAATACACCGTTTTCAGAATTGTAAAGCTGATCCTATCAATTATAATTTTCCCGATAGGGATCTATTACTTAATACATTCGCTGGCCGGAAAACTCGCACTATTACCGTCCTCAAGCCCAAGTCTCATGGGCTACAACGCTAATCATGCCAATAACGTCCGTTCTAATATTCCCTTAAACACAGAGTGGAAATATAAACGTCTTACAATTGCGGTCGATGGTTACGAAATTGACGCGATGATTATGGGAAAAGAATCTACCTTAGGAAATGGAAGATGGTTATTAGCTTCAAACGGCAATGGTGAGTTCTACGAAGATAGGCTCCGAAGCCACGAATTTAAGCAAATTGTGAGCGAGATCGATGGAAACGCGATTGTATTCAACTATCCGGGAGTAGGAGCAAGCTCAGGACTGCCAAATAGACAAGCAATGGCCAAAGCTTATAGGGCAATGCTCACCTTCTTAGAAAAGGAGGCTGAAGCTAAGGAAATTGTTGGATATGGCTTCTCTATGGGAGGAGGCGTACAAGGCGATGCTTTAAATACCCACGAATTAAAAGAAGATGTAAAGTATGTCTTTGTCAAAAAACAGACCTTCTCTGATATCGCATCCGCGGCAACACACCTAACTAATAGTAGAGTGCTCGGCTTTATCGTGAGGTTCTTTGGATGGAATAGTAGTTCAGTAGAATCTTCGAAAAAGCTCCAAGCTCCGGAAATCATTATACAGACAGCAGATGTGGAGAATACGATTGAATTAACGGATGGTTCAAAAGTGGTCCATGATATCGCAATTCCAGCTGAAGCATCTTTAGCTAAAGTCTTATTAGATGATGATCAATGTCCAAAGGGAAATAAGACCTTTTTTGGAATTAGAGAAGATCACATGACAGAACTTAAAGATACTTCATTTTTGACAAATCAAATTGAAGCTTACTTCAGAGAGTGTTAGCAATTTAAGGCTTCGTCGATTTTCGGGATTATTTTGGCCTATTTTTGATTCTTTTTATGGGGGTAATATACGGAATGTTGATATTACCCCCATAAAAAGAATGAAAACTAGGCTCAAAAGAACCCTAAAATCGACAGAAGCTTAAACTGCTAACACTCTCTAAGCTAGCTCTTCTATCTTTGCGGCTAAGATAAAGTCGCTTTCGGTAAGCCCGTTGATCTTATGTGTCCATAGCTCGATTTTCACCTTACCGTAGGAGAGGTGAATGTCAGGGTGATGTCCCTCTTCTTCTGCTATTTCACCTACTTGATTGGTAAAGGCAAGAGCATCCCGAAAATTTTTGAAGGAATACTCTTTCTCAAGATGGTGCTCATTCACCACCTTCCACTCATTTCCTAACTGCTTTTGCAGCTCTTTAAGTAGAGCGCCTTTGAGGGGAGGAACTCCGCCTTTGCAAGGGATGCATTTTTTCTTCGAAAGATCACAATGTGAGTTCATAGCGTACCTTTAGTTTATTCCATTGATTGCGGATCATGTATACAAGCATGTAAAAGAGGGGAGTGCATGCAAAGCTGAAAAAGGCTTTGTAGAGGTAAGAAAAAAGCATGATCGGAAGTACTGCTCCCCAGGACATCCCAAGCCCCCACCAGAGAAAGATAATGTCGATCAGTACCGTATCGACAAGCTGAGATGCGCAGGTGGAACCATTATTCCGAAGCCAAAGCCACTTAGGGCCTGTCCAGCGTTTGATAGCGGCATAGAGTTGTACATCTATCACCTGAGAGATCACATACGATATCAGCGAAGAAAAGATACGGATCCCGCTTAAACCAAGGACCATTTCAAACGCTTTATTTTCCCCCGGTAGCCATAACGCTACTTGGATCATCCCAAAACTAAGCAGGTTCATACCGAGTGTGATGTAGACCATCATTCTGGCCTTTTTTGCGCCAAAGATCTCGGTGACAAGATCGCTCAGCATGAAGGTGAGGGGATAGGTGATCAGCCCTGCGGGAATGGCGAGATCCATCCAAGGAAGATTTACCATTTTCGCAGAAAGGATATTAGAAATGATCACGATTACACAGAAGCTAGTCGATATGATCTGGTAAAGCACGCTCATGTCTGCCCCCTGCTTAAAAATAGCTGCAAATCATCGTCTTGGATTTTCGGCTCTCCGAAACTTACATTGTCCAGCTTACCAGTTAACAACCATTCCTCCAACCTTTCTACTTCCTCGTAGAGGTGCGAAAAGGATTCCACAATAAAGAGAAGCGGCTGCATCTTATCAATCTCAAAAGACTGATTGATCGCCCATTCCAGCTGAAAGGGAAACCTTTGCACCTCTTTAGAGACCACTGCATGTTCAATCTCATTTGCAGAGCTTAATAGACCGCTTCCGTAGACGCAAAGCCTGCCATTTTCACGCATCAAGCCAAATTCAATCGTGAACCAGAAGAAACGGGCAAGGGCCTGGATATTGCTCCTGGTTTTAGCGATATTCTCCTTCTCATGCCTTTTTGCAGCCATTTCTGCGAGAGAGCCAAATTTCACCAAAATATCCGCAAATGTCCTATCGGTATGCATAGGCACATGGCCTGCGATATCATGAAAAATATCCGGCTCCGGCAGGTAATGAAGTGTTTGGCTATCCCTGATCGTAACCGTTGTTGGAAACTCCCTTCTCTTCAAACTATCAAAGAACAAAAACGTGGGGACATAGCCGCTCACAGCTTTTGCTTGAAAGCCTGTCAACGGCTCTAAAAACTGATTCACCTCATCAAGAGTTGGAATACGGTCCGGTTTTAAGCAAAGAGAAGCAATCCCTTGCAGGAATTTGCTGTTCGCAAACCTCTCCCATTTGGGGAGAAGCATAGCATAGAGCTTTCTCCATGCCTCTTGATTATCTCTGCTGTATAATTCATAGGGCTGGTGGATAAAGATCTGTCCATCTTTTTGGGCTTTCTCAATAAAGGGTGCTTTAGTTGTGGTTAAACCACAATGGGGTTCGTTCATAAAAATTCCTTAAATAAAAATTAAAAAGAGAAAAAAGAAAAAAAAGAGGAATTAATAAGAACGATAATAAGAATAGGAAGAAGCTGAAGAGGTGGTGGATCTTAGTAGTGTAATCATAGCTTTCTCCTAACTGAACAATTGGGATTGTATCAAAAGCAGAATTGTATTCCAACATTAAACCCTTGGGCCCAGAAGGTGCTCTCCTGGAAATGGGCATTAGGGGCGTCTGGCCCCTC